>CAYVII010000137.1:0-4543 GCA_964451475.1 uncultured Rickettsiales bacterium | reverse complement strand
CAGGGGGCAAGGTCACCGGTTGCAGAGGCGGTATTAAGGAGTAATCAGTAAACGCCTTTGTCGTCGTAACCATCTGCCGGAGTGATATCTTCTATCTGTTTAGAAAGCGCTTCAAGGTCAGACTCTGATATTTCGGTTTTGATCCTTTTCATTTTCATTTCCTCGCGGAAATCCTCTATCAGCTTATTGCCGTATTCTTTTAGCTCAAGCCTGTCCATCTCACCAATTTCAGGGAAGGTATGAGGATGTTCAAACGATATTGGCATGTCACGCGTCATCTGGCGCAGTGTTTTTATGCTGTCCATGCTAAGACCGTTCTTTGCCAGGTTTTTCTCGATCTCGGTCACCGGGGCTTTTTTAGACAGGCCTTCAAACATCATGCCTATTGGCGCGTCAGTGCCTTCCTTGTAAACTTTCTGAATGCTTTCAGGCATAAATTTCAGGAAGTATTCGGTTTGCATCTTCACGAAGTTATGGCTTTTCGCGTTAAGCATCCATTCAGGCATTTTGCTATCATCATTATAAGAGTGGAAGGTGATGACGATAGACATGTATATGGTGATAACAATAAGTATACCGCGCAGCAGGCCAAGTGCCGTACCTAATAATTTATCGGCAAAATTACTGCCGAATACTTTTATTGCGCCAACAAGTTTGCCGGTGAAGTAGCCAATTAAGACCCAGAATAATATGAATGTGAAGAGTGTACACAGGACAAGTACCACGCTTTCATTATTGATATGCTTGAAGAAAAATTCATATGCGTGCGGGAAAATATAATAAGTTGCCGCTGCCGCAAGGAATACGTTCAGTAATGTGAATATCTCACGCAAAAACCCGCGCGCAAAGCCAAAAAGGCTTGAGAACAGCACGATGGTAATAAAAATATAGTCAATAGCTTCAAAACTTTCCATGGCTCTACTTTTACATATTGAAAAGCAGAGTCAAGGCTGTGCCCCAATTTTATTGACTCAAAGCCTCATATTTTGTAGGTTAATGAAAATTAACTACAAAATTAATCACACTGCGTAGGTAGCATATGATAGAGCATAGAGATGGTAACCCCGTAATTGCGGAAGCATATAGATGGGTGGATATGCCTAAACTTATTGAGCAGTACCGTGCTTTAGCAAGGCAGGGCGATGGTGAATTCAGGGTTTTTGGTTATGCAAGCAGCATATTTAATAATCTAGGTTTTAACCCTGTAAGAGTGGATGAGCATGTGCATGTTGAGGGCAGGCATGTGACAATGGGCGTTTATGCGGTTGGACCTTATGAATTCCGCGGTACTGTAAGGTATCAGATTGACGGAACACTTATTCATACTGTTGGTGCTTACCCAACACTTAAGGATGGCGGACGTGCAGAAGGCGTGAATATAATTATTGAGGATTCTGTTAAATCGCTGGCTTATTTATATGAGCGTGAATTTGGAAAGCCGCCTAATGGTATTACACTTGAAGAAATGGCAGGTGGTGACATGGAAGCTATTGGCCACAGGCTGGCAGAAGCGGGTGAAAGCCATTTATATAAACTGCAGATCATAAATGTTCATACTGCCGACGGTATTAAACCGGCGCTGGCGGTATCTGTTAATGAAAGAAGCCGTTTTTCAGCGCTGGATGAGTGCATGGAAACAATTGCTGATGCTATTGTTGAAGGGCATGGGGAAGTGCGTGACAACGGACAGCCCGGAAAAAGATTTGGCGGATCATGCCTTGAAGAATTTATAAAATTAATGGGGCTATATAGAACGAAAGGTTATAACCAGCCTGAAATGGAAGTGTTTGCAGGTAAAGTATCTCAGCTTACCGTAGAAAGGCATATGCGTTTTAGGGTTAGTGAATTGCCTGAGTTATGTTCAAGCCTTCGTGATGAGTTAATGGCTGATGTTGAGGCTAAAAGTTTTGCTGCACAGATAAAGCCAAAAAGATTTGCAGTTGGTGAGCAGATGGCAGACCGCGGAGCTGTTCCTGAAGCGCTATTGGTAAAAACAACAATACCAATTACGGATGACCAGAAGAAAATATGGCTTACCAGTGTTGTAACAGGTGACGGCTTCCAAAGCCTGAAAAGATAATTACAGGTTATCTACAAAATCTGAAAGTTTGCCAAGCTCAACAATATTAAGACCTGCGACCTTAAGAGGTTTTTTCTGTTTTGGTATGAATGCAACTTCAAAGCCTAGTTTGGCCGCTTCTTTTAAGCGCGCTTCGGTTTGCGGTACTGGGCGTATTTCTCCGCTTAGGCCAATCTCGCCGAAGAAAATAGATTTTGGGGGCAGGGTCTTTTTGCTGAATGATGATGCAAGTGCGGCGGCAACGGCAAGGTCTGTTGCCGGCTCAGAAATTTTAAGTCCGCCTGCTATATTTAAATAAACCTCTTTATCGCCAAATTTCAAATTGGCGCGGGCATCCATTACGGCAAGTATCATGTTAAGGCGGTTAAGATCCCAGCCTACTACTGCGCGGCGGGGGGCGGCCATATAGCTATCGGCCACTAATGCCTGAACTTCAACAAGCAGCGGGCGTGTGCCCTCAACGCCTGCGAATACTGCGCTGCCTGAAACCTGCTCGGCAGAATCAGAAAGGAAAATAGAAGAGGGGTTGGTGACTTCATTAAGGCCATCGCCGCGCATTTCGAACACGCCAATTTCATCGGTGCCGCCAAAACGGTTTTTAACTGCGCGTAAAATTCTGAACTGGTGGCCGCGGTCTCCTTCAAAATACAGAACCGTATCAACCATATGTTCAAGCACTTTTGGGCCTGCTATCTGGCCTTCTTTAGTTACGTGGCCAACAAGGAAGACGACTATGCCGCGTTTTTTGGCAAGGCGGATAAGTTCAAAACTTGCAGAGCGTACCTGTGCCACCGTGCCGGGGGCAGAGTCAATATTTTCAAGGTACATAGTTTGAACCGAGTCAATTACCAGAACATCTACGGGGTTTGCAACATCAAGGCTGGAGATGATATCGCCCACATTTGTGGCTGAGGCAAGCTGCATGGGAGCATCGCCAAGGCCAAGGCGGTTGGCGCGCAGTTGCAGCTGGTTGGTTGATTCCTCGCCCGAGATATATGCGACGCTTGCGCCACTCCGGCCTAAATTGGCGGCAAGTTGCAATAATATTGTAGATTTTCCTATGCCGGGGTCACCGCCTAGTAATATGGCGCTGCCTTCCACCAGGCCGCCGCCCAGAACGCGGTCCAGCTCAGAAATGCCCGTGGAGCGGCGCGGTTCCTGGCCTGTATCGGCCTTTAGGCTTTCAAATTCAAGCTTGCGGTTGGAAATTACGGTCAAACCTTTGGGGACAAACTCGCGCGGGGCTTCTTCAACTATAGTATCCCACTCATTGCAATCCGGGCATTGGCCTATCCATTTAGACTGAACTCCGCCGCAGGACTGGCATACATATTGTTTTTTAGCTTTGGCCATAAATTCAATATAGGGGCAATCTTCCAAAAGGAAAGGCGGTTAATTATTAACAAAAATTAATAATCATTGTAGTTTGCGCCGCGAAATTTATGGAGAATAGAATGGTTGTGTTTGTAGATGAAGAAGGCCTTTTTCCGAGCAGGGAGGCGTTTGGTATGGAAGAGCCGGCTGTTGACAGGCCTGCGGTTGACCCTTTTGCAATGATAGTAAATAATGCCGATACAGCTATTATTCTGGCGAATATTACTTTGCGAAGAATGGGTGTGAATGAGCTGAATGAAAATGAGCAAGCTTCTATAAGAAGTAATTTTGGTGATGATGTACCTTTATTTGGCACGCCTGTGACCAGAGATGTTGTAGATGAAAGTAAACAACCAAAAATGACCGAAGAAAGACGCAGGCAAATAATAGATGTTTTGCGTGAAAATGTGGCGGCAGATAAGCTAAGCGAGATATTTTTGGTTTTAGGGTTTGATTTTAAGATCATAACAGGCGGTATTGAAAGTAGAATTGCGCAAGGTCTGGAAGGTCTTTTACAGCAGCAAGACTGGGTTGGAGCGGTAATAAATGAAGTTGCCGGTAGCAGGGTAGCTGTTGAAAAAGAAGCTTTTGTAGCTGCAGTTAATGCAAAGCTGGGCAATGCAAGGCTATTTTTGAACGAAGATATGCAGGTGCGTGAAGGTGTAAGAGAGCATAACAAGAATGTGCGTATGCTGGTTGATCCTAATGAGTTGGTTGCTGTATCAATTTATCCAAGGCAACTTCGTAAGCAACCAATAACAAGAGAAAGACATGCGCAGATTGAAGCTGCAGTAAAAGAAGTTGCCGGTGAAAACGAAGCGTTAGTGAATAGCATTAGCATGGCATTTGCAAGAAAGTTTGAATATACGAATGAAGGTCAAAAGCCTCTCACAAAACATCCATTTGGCGCCAGCTACAGAGTTTAGGTCAGTTAAAACGTTCGCCAAGGTAAACGCGTTTTACTTCAGGATTGTTTATAATTTCCTGCGGCGTACCTTCGGTCAGCACTACGCCTTCATGAATGATGTATGCACGGTCAATAAGATCCAACGCTTCACGTACGTTGTGGTCTGTGATCAATATGCCAAT
>CAYVII010000136.1:0-4628 GCA_964451475.1 uncultured Rickettsiales bacterium | reverse complement strand
AGTGCAGATAGAAACAAACGGCACCCTTTACCGTGATTTGCCTGAGCAGGTTGAAATTGTATGCTCGCCAAAAGTTGGCACGCAAATTCGTAAAGAAACCGCCGGGCGTATAAACGCTTATAAATATCTGGTTTCCAACTACCGTGAAAAATATATGCAGCTCCCGCCGATTGAGCATGACCGTGAAGTTTATTTGCAGGCTGTAGATGAATATGATGCGGAAAAGACGGCTGAGAATTTAAAGACGGCACGTAAATGGGCAAGTGAGCGTGGATACAAACTTTCTATCCAGATGCATAAAGTTATGGGACTGGAATGAACAGGGCGGTGATATTACTTAGCGGCGGCCTTGATAGCGCTACATGTATGGCAATAGCTCTGGAAGCGGGTTATGACTGCCATGCTCTTAGTTTTTCTTACGGGCAGCGTCATGATATTGAGCTGGAAAGAGCAAAAGCAATTGCAGCAAAATATAAAGTCCCGCACAAAGTAATTGAAATGCCGAATTTTGGAGGCTCTGCGCTTACTGATAAAAGTATAAATATTCCTAAGGGCGGTTTGACTGAAGATATTCCGATAACATATGTTCCCGCGCGTAATACCATATTCCTTTCATTTGCACTTGGTTATGCGGAAGTAATAAGTGCGCATGATATATTTATCGGTGTAAATGCACTTGATTACAGCGGCTACCCTGATTGCAGGCCCGATTACATTGCGGCGTTCGAAAAGATGGCCAATCTTGGCACAAAAGCGGGCAATTTCCGTATTCAAACACCTTTAATAAACCTTACCAAGGCGCAGATAATTGAGCGCGGTCTGGGGCTTGGGGTTGATTACTCGCTTACAATATCATGCTATGACCCTAAAGACGGGGCAGCTTGCGGTACTTGCGATAGTTGCCGTCTTAGGTTAAAAGGCTTTGAAGAGGCGGGTAGCAAAGACCCGATTGCATATGTATAAAGACTTAAAACAATTAGGCAGCAAGACCCCACTTCCAAAAAGCCCTGATAAAGCTGTGCTGGAAGCTGTTAACAACCCGCATCCTGATATTAAGTATAATGTGCGTTTCTCATGCCCTGAGTTTACATCTCTTTGCCCGCTAACAGGCGCACCGGATTTTGCGCATATTATTATTGATTATATTCCGAATAAAAAAATATTAGAGAGCAAATCACTTAAGTTGTTCCTGAATTCTTTCCGTAACCACGGGGATTTTCATGAAGCATGCACTATATATATTGCCAAACGAATCATTAAAGAAATTAAGCCGGCATGGCTGCGCATTGGCGGTTACTGGTACCCGCGAGGCGGCATACCTATAGATGTCTTTTACCAGACATCTGAACCACCCAAGGGAGTTTTTATCCCTGAGCAGGGTGTAGAGAATTACCGTGGCCGCTAAATCTAAACAGTAAGGATAATATGAAAGAGTTTATAATCATGATGGCATCTCTGATGTCTATCGTTGCAATATCAATAGACGCGGCTTTGCCTGCGCTGGGAGTGATTGGCGCTGACCTGCAGGTTGTGAACCCTAACCATCCGCAGCTTGTAATAAGCTGCCTGTTCCTTGGGATGATGATAGGGCAGTTATTTGCGGGGCCGCTTTCTGACGCGCTTGGAAGACGCAGAGTATTATTTATTGGCCTGAATATTTATCTGCTGGGTACGATAATCTGTTATTTCTCAAATAGCCTGGAAATGATTTTGTTTGGTCGTGTTGTGCAGGGCATTGGCGTTGCGGGTCCTTACATAACTTCGGTTGCCGTAGTGCGCGATAAATATAGCGGGCGCGATATGGCAAAGATCATGTCTATGGTGATGATGATATTCATCATGGTCCCTGCAATTGCACCAAGCATAGGCATTGCTATTTTGCATGTTGCTTCATGGCGCGGTATTTTTGTGCTTTATGTTTTCTATGCAATAGCGCTTCTTATATGGCTTAATTACCGTTTGCCGGAAACGCTTGCGCCTGAAAACCGCATTCCGTTCAACTTCAAAAATTTTGCGCACGGATTTGGTGAGATAATCAAAAACCGCATTACGGTTTGCTACACAATTTGCATGGGTATTACTTTTGGCAGCCTTATCGGTTACCTGAATTCTTCACAGCAAATATTCCAGGTACAGTTTGGTGCGGGTGAAATGTTTGCGGTTTATTTTGGTGGGCTGGCACTGGTTATTGGATTTGCATCCCTTTTCAATTCACGCATCGTACAAAAGCTTGGTATGCGTTATATTTGTAAACGCGCAATGCTTGGAATGACGCTGGCATCACTGGTATTCCTTGCAGTGAATTATACTGTGGCTGAAGTTCAGCTTTGGATGTTCCTTGCCTATATGGCAGTGATGTTCTTTTGCTTTGGCACAATGTTCGGTAACCTGAACGCTATTGCAATGGAGCCTATGGGGCATATTGCCGGTATTGCTTCAGCGATTATAGGGGCAAGTTCATCAATCATATCAATGATACTGGGTACAATAATCGGGCAGCTTTATGATAATACGTTGCTGCCTATGACAATTGGTTTTGCAATACTTGGAATGATATCACTTAGCTTCATGATGGTTGCAGAAGGTAAGAAATTCGCAGCCGAGTAATTACTTTGCTTCGTCTTTGTTCTTGCGTTTGAAGCGGATAGCTTTGCGTAAGATCCAGACACCAAGAAGTATTACAGGTATCCATGGCAGGCTTTTGCCAATGAATTCTATCACGTAGGCAATGTTCTGTACAAAGCCCTGCCATGCGTAGCGGAAACTGTTCTTCAGACCTTTATAATCAAATGCGCCTGTTTCATATTCGGCGCTGTAATTGATGTTCACGGTTACCATGCTTGTAATTGTGCTTAAATATTTCAGCACGCTTTTTGCCGAGTCTATTTCCTGCTGAACGCGAGCTAGTTCTTTTTCAATCTCTATGATGGCTTTCAGATCTTTAGATTCTGTTGTGGCAAGCAGGGTTGTAAGCCTTGTTTTTAAAGCTTCGGAAGTGCGGATGCGGGAGTCGGTATCAATATATTCCACCGTTTTATCTTCCGAGTTAAGTGAATGCTCGGATATTTTTGCGCCTTTGCGGCTTAGGAATTTAAGGAACGCATCAAGTTTTGCAGGTGAAATGCGGGCATTTATGCTGCCGTAATTTTCCGAGATGCTGGAATTGATAAGTTCGCAGCCAAGTTTTGCGCATTCGGCGGCATCTTGCTCAAATCTTTTTGCAAGATCATCGCCCGTGGTTTTAATGTTCATGCTATGAGTATGGGCAATACGTCTTTGAACCGGGGCCTCTGCGCCGGCTTCACTGTTCACGTTATCCTGCGCATATGCCATTTTAGCATTGGCAATTGGCGGTGGAGGTGGCGCCATAAGTGCTTCAGTGGTTTGCGATGGACGTTCGCATGAAAGCAAAAGTGCCAGCAGAACGGGGGAAAGTAATAAGCCATGTTTTTTCATAGACTTGGAAGCGTACCTCAGACGGGCGAGAAGTCAAGACTGTTGCGCGGCAATATTTAGGGTGGTATAACTGCGGCAGAGGATATTTTATGAAAAGAGTACGTAAAGACTGGCTTGCAAAGATCGCTGAATATATTTCTTACTGGGCGGGTTCACGCTATGTGCTGATAATCGCCATTGCCTTACTTGGCGTATGGGTTTTTGCCGGAAGGTTCTATGATTATTCGGACGGATGGCAGCTGGTTCTTACAATCGGTTCTGCGCTTATTACGTTCCTGATGGTATTTATTATTCAAACTACCCAGAACCGTAATGCAAAAATCATCCGTATTAAGCTGGATGAGCTGCTGCGTACAACCAAAGGCGCTAACAACCTTGTTATGGGCCTGGAAGAATTCACGGAAGAAGAGCTTGAGGCTATACGTGATAAATATGAAGAGATAGCTGAAGAAACGCGCCGTGTGCATGAAAGCAGGCAGGGCCATGGCATAGTTGATGTGCTGTTCAATACGGAAATTGACCGTACGCTTGAAAAGAAGCCGGTTATTAAAAAGAAGAAGTAGGTTTTTGGGTGGCATAGAAGCCCAAAGGAATTGACTAGGGTTTGCTACCCCTTACCCTTCGGGTTTCACTTGTGCGCAATCCAAAATTTCTCCTGAAATTTTGTCGAATCCCATAGTCATTCAACTTTACTTCGGGTTTACCACTAAAAAAGGCAGCCGGAGCTGCCTTTTTTAGTGGTGGACCCAAAGGAATTCGAATCCCTAACCTTCTGATCCGTAGTCAGATGCTCTATCCAGTTGAGCTATGGGTCCATATGTAAGAGGTGGGCTTTATAAGACATAAAAACGCAAATTGCAAGGCTTATGCTTGAGGTTTTTATTGTTCCGGTTTTGGCCTTATTTTGCGCGGGTTACAGCCTCTTTTACAGCTTCTTTGGTCAGCAGCGCATCTAATAATATGCCGTTTTTTGCCGATGGGCCGTAAACAACGTTAACCGGTATGCCGTAACGGCCAAAGCCCTTGATATATTTAAGTAGTGCGGTATCGGGCTTAGTCATATCGCCCTGCATAAGAACTACGTTGTTCTGTTTTAAGAAGTCCTGGATTTCCTGCGTATCAACCACTGCCAGTTTGTTGGCTTTGCAGTTAACGCACCATTTTGCCGTTAC
>CAYVII010000135.1:0-4649 GCA_964451475.1 uncultured Rickettsiales bacterium | reverse complement strand
GGATTATATAAGTGCTATCATCAAAAATGAGCGCATGGGTAAACTGGCGTCAAGGATAATCGGCTTCTCAAACAGCATGCGTACGCTTGAAATTATGTTCGTGCTCGCACTGTTAATGCATTTCTTCTGGCCGCTATACGATAACCCGCTGGATAACCTTTTCTCAGACCCCAAGCGCCACTGGTCTAACGGCAAACGCCTTTTTGAACCCGGTCTGATTGGCTCAATGGACCCTAAACTATACCAGCTTATTGTGTATATGATGCAGACTCTAAGCTTTGGTTCACGCACTGCAATCGGTGCCATGTGCGGCCTTATGTCTGCCTGCACAATTTATTTCTGGTACAGGACATGCCGCGAAATTTACCGCAAGGAAAGCGCGCTTTTCCTTGGTCTTATAATGGGTATATGCCCTTCCCTGCTTGCCATTTATTCTTATTTCATGAATGAGACAATCACACTCTTTGTGCTTGGCCTTGCATTCTGGCTTACATTCCGTGCCGTGCGCAAAAAAACATTCACCGCAGCCCTTGCCGCCTCAATAGTACTGGTACTTACGTTATATACACGCATGGCTATGCTTCCCGTTACAATTGCGGCGCTGTGGTTCATGTTCACATACATCAATAAAAAACGCGCAGTTGCACTTATCGCCTTTTTGTTCTTTTGCCTTTGCACCGTACTTGCATCGCTCCATAGCTACAAAGCGCTGAAAGTCTATGCACCATTCGGTTTCAGACAAATGAACCAGTTCTATTTTTACAGTAACTGTCTTACATTCATTGTAAAAACCAAAGAATACGCAGCAAGGTTCAGCTCACCTAGTTATTATTATGAGGTAGGTTACCCGCTCTTTGTTTATGAATCCAAACGCACGCCGCAAATAGCAACCGTGGAAGTAGATGTAAAAAACGGCATGCAAGATTGGAACAAAGAAATTGCCCGCGTCAAAGCCACCTATACATGGGAAAAATTCTACAACAACGTAATAGATAACACCGTATTTTTACTTTTTGCAAATTCATGGCCGGATAGCAGCCCGGACATTGAGCACAAGATTTTATTATTCCTGAATTTCCATTTCAGGTGGATGTGGGCGCCGCTCATAATACTGCTTTTATGCGCCGCGCCTTTTACCCGCGCCACCAAACCTGAAATGCTTATAATCTGTTGCGCCTACGGCCTTATAATTACTTTTATATTCCAGCAGTCCGTAATGATAGAAGGACGCTACCGCAAACCTGTTGAGCCACTGCTGATAATCAGCGCTTACGCTATATTACGCAACAAAGCATTGAACACGGCCAGATTATTACCGCAACTTACTAAATGGCATGGCTTTTTAAGGGATATATATTTAAAGCCCTTTACGAAACGCTTATAAATCGCCCCCCTTAACATATGGAACCCTTACGGGAAAATCCATAATTTTGGCATAAGACCAAACAAAGGGAGACAATATGAACAAGATACTACTAACATCAGCTATTCTGCTTGCAGCTGCATCGGTTACAGCGTGCCAGACAAATGCCACAGACCTGCCGGAAGGCAAATATGAAAAATCTACCGTAACCAAAGATTCTTCGGGCACAAAATATACTACTGATACAGAAACCGATGTAGACGTTGATAGCAATGGCAGAAAAACAGCCACTACAACAACCAAAACAACAAAAGACCCTAAAGGTCTATTCAATAAATCATCAACAGAAAGTACAACTACGGTCAAAGAATAACCTGTGAATAAAATATACAAGGCCTTCTTAAATTCCTGCAACGGCCTGAAGCTGGCATGGCAAGATGATCATTCTTTCCGTCACTCGGCCTTGCAGGTACTTGCAGGCATAATAATTGCCACGGCTCTTACAATATATCTGCATGCAAATGAATATTTCTGGCTATTGCTTGTGGGCAGCCTGTTTCCCATAATTATTGTGGAAACTATCAATACCTCTATTGAAGCAGTAACAGATAAAGCCAGCCCCGAACGTCATCCACTTGCCAAAAAAGCCAAAGATATCGGCAGCGCAGCGGTATTACTCACACGCGTACTTACGCTGATATGCTGGGTAGTTGTTATTGGCAACAGAGCTGCATGACACCAAAACCAATAAACAGCACGCTGGCAATCAACCTTAGCGCATGTAACGGTAATTTTACCATCAGCTTTTCACCTAATAATATAGCAGGCACATTTGCGGCCATCATGCCAAGGGTAGTGCCGGCAATTATCCAGAAACTTGCATCATATTTTGCCCCAAGCGTAATAGTTGCTATTTGCGTCTTATCACCCATTTCAGCAATAAAGAAAATAATCAGCGTGGTCAGGAAAATACCAAATCTTGGCCGGCCTTGGCATGAAGAGGGCGCTTTATCGGGTATCAGCATCCACAACCCCAGAACTAAGAAAATAGCACCCGTTACCTGCGCAACAATTGCCGATCCCATATATTCGGCAAGGAGATAGCCCACATAGGCCGCCAGCGCATGGTTTAAAAGCGTTGCAGCAGAAACTCCTGCAAATATAGGCCAGAATTTTTTGTACCGCGCAGCAAGCATGATTGAAAGAAGCTGGGTTTTATCTCCCATCTCGGCAGCTAATACTAAAATAAAAGAACTAAATAACCCGTCCATAAAAACAAAAGCCGGTAAGTTAACACTACAATACAACGCAGGCCACCGGCGGTTGGGCATGCTGTATTGTAGGTCTCACCAACTAAAGTTGAAAATGCCATGCTCCTATCGGTGCAAGTATGTTGACATTTTCCTTCCTGTTCAAAAATAACAGGAAGCGGTTACTCCCCTAGAATGCGCACAATATATCAGCTATTGAACTCTAAGGTCAAACATTCTTTTATGAGCGTAAAATTAGGGCTGAAACTGGCAGGAGATTCATATTTAAGGGCATTCTCAATAGCAGCAGCCAGCCCGCTTAAACGGTAAAAACCTAATGATAATGAGGCGGATTTCACCGCATGAGCCTGTTGCGATATTTGCCATATCAGCGTTTTACCATCCATCAACCTGCCCAGCTCCAGAACCTGAGCTATAAGCTCTTTTTGCATTTCCGGCAGGCGATGACTGGCATAACCCAGTAAATCGATATCTACAGAAGTATCCCTTGCAAGATAAAACCCCTTCTCGGTATGTTTTATATATTCTGAAAAAGAGATGATACCGCTTTCAGAAAGTGGTTTTAGCAAAATATTATTCACTCCAACATTTCGCCAGGCCTCTTCTTCTGCAGCGCTGTTTTCAGCCGTTAGCGCGACTATGGCAACATTACCAAGCAGCCCGTTACGTATCATACGCTTAAGGCCGGCCGCTATTGCAGTTCCACTCATCCCCGGAAGCATACTATCAAGCGTTATAATACTAAACGGCAGCACACCTGCCCATTCTAATGCTTCAGTACCCGTACTTGCCGTGAATACTTTGTAACCAGCCATATGATGCAGTTTACAAAGAACTTGTGGATATCAAACCAATCCCGCAAGTTCCAACCGAACAGATTGTTTCCCTGCCGATAAATTCTATCCGTACGCGTCCCGATGTTATTTCGGCCGAGCGCAAACTGGCAGAAGCAACTGCCCTTAACGCCGCCGCCTTTGCCGAATATTTCCCTAATTTTTCACTGGAAGCATTCTTAGGCGTTAGCGATTCCAGCATCTACGGCTCGGCAAGCCCCTGGACGGCAACCGCAAACGCATTGCTGCCGCTAATAAATTTTGGCCGCATAGACGCAGGCGTTGATGCCGCAAGTGCCCGCAAACAGCAGGCATTTTACAACTACCGCCAAACCGTTCTGCTTGCAGTGGAAGAAACCGAGAATGCGTTAAATGCGTATGTGAACGAAATGAAACGCAAAGATGAACTTTCCGAAGTTGCTGCAATACAGGCGCAAGCCGGCAATATTGCGCGCGAACAATACCGCGCAGGCGTTGCCAGCCAGCTAGACCTGCTCACCGCCGAGCGCGGCCAGTTGGATGCCGAGGGCGAAGCCGTTAATTCACAGGCACTGGCAGCAGAAAAGCTGATGAACCTGTACAAAGCCTTCGGCAGATAACTCGGGAAATAATTACTTTATTTCAAACGTGATTGGCACACGAACGCTTGAGCTAACAGGCTGCCCGCCAGCCATTGCAGGAACAAACCTCCAGCCTCCAACCGCTTCAAGCGCCGCAAAATCCAGCAGTTCAGATCCGCTGGTTTTATGAATGGTAATATGCGCCGCCCTGCCATTGGCGTTAACTTCAACGCCCAGTATAACCGTGCCTTCAATATCATTACGCTTTGCCGCTGGCGGATATACAGGCGGCGGGTTGTTATAATAAGCTGCGGCCACAGTTTCCACCGCAACAGGCGGCGGCGCAGCTTTTACCTCGGCAATATTGCCCGATGCAGGTTCAAGCTGGGCAGGCTGAGTAAGTGACGCCACCTCAGTTACTTCTTCCTGCTTCACTTCAGAAGGCGCAGGCTCTGTTTTAGCAACCGGCTTTACCTTTTCAGGTTCGGGCTTTTTCTGCTCTTTCTTTTCTTCCTTCACAGGCTCAGCCTTAGCTTCAGCAACAGGTTGCGGCGCTTCCGGCTCTTCGGCAAGATAAGTAACTTCCACCATTTGCTGCTGCACAAGCTGCTGCTGCGCAATA
>CAYVII010000134.1:4106-4670 GCA_964451475.1 uncultured Rickettsiales bacterium | reverse complement strand
ACTCCGCAGGAATGCCTGATATCTACTATGAAGGCGAACCAGAAATATTTTCCTCTTTTTGAAGGTGATAAACTTACAAACAAGTTCATTATCACTTCGAATATGATAGCTGAAGACGGCGGTAAACGCATTATCCACGGTAACGAACGTGTTATCAAAGCCCGCCTTTCAGATGCGAAATTCTTCTGGGAACAGGATAAAAAAACAAAGCTTGATGACCTTCTGCCAAAACTTGAGAAAGTTGTGTTCCACGCAAAAGTTGGAACACTGAATGAAAAAGTGCGCCGCGTAGCGCATCTGGCAAAATATATTGCCAATTTAATTGGCGCCGATGCCGTCCTTACCGAACGCGCTGCCCTGCTTTGCAAGGCAGACCTTGTTAGCGGCATGGTTGGTGAATTTGCCGAACTTCAGGGCATTATGGGGCGTTATTACGCGCAGGCAGCTGGCGAACCTAAAGAAGTGTGTGATGCTATTGCTGAACATTACCAGCCCGCCGGACAAGATGATGCAATACCGACCGCGCCTGTAAGCATATGCGTTGCGCTGGCCGATAAAATGGAC
>CAYVII010000134.1:0-4096 GCA_964451475.1 uncultured Rickettsiales bacterium | reverse complement strand
AACCTACCGGCAGCCGTGACCCTCTTGGTCTGCGCCGCGCAGGGCTTGGTATCATCCGCATAATTTTAGAGAACAACCTAAAAATTAATTTGAAGGCGTTAATTATACAGGCCTCAAAAACCGGTGAAACAGGTACAGAAGAGATATTCGAGTTCTTTATTGAGCGCATGAAGCACCTGCTGAAAGCTAATAATATCCGCCATGATTATGTGGCTGCCGTGCTTGACGGAAAAACCGATAATCTTCTCACTATTTACGGCAAAGCGGTTGCATTCTCCAGTTTCCTGCAAAAAGAAAGCGGTAAGAACTTGCTTGAGGCATATCGTCGTGCTGCAAATATTTTGAGCATTGAAGAGAAGAAAGATAAAATCGAATATCCGCCTGAACCGCGCGAGAAAATGCTGCAAACAACCGAAGAGAACGAGCTTTATGACAGTATAAATTCCGCCGAGCCGAAAATTATGCGTGCGTTAGTTGCCGAGAATTTTGAAGCCGCAATGAATGAGCTGGCAGCACTACAGCCGCATGTAAAAGCTTTCTTTGATAAGGTTGTAGTTAATGCCGACGATAAGGAGCTGCGTGAGAACCGCCTGCGCCTGCTTGCGCGCATACGCACTTTCATGGACAGCCTTGCAGATTTCGGCAAGATCGAGAAATAATCAATAAAACGGCTGGCCAGAAAAGCATATACGCCTGCACTATCTTCGGGCTGGGCATAACGTACCAGCGGCAAGAAGTTGATATAATGGCAAAAGATCTGGATATGTGGCTCAAAATGGCCTTAATACAAAACGCCTGATGCTGATCCATATAAAACCCAAAAGCAGTAGATATTGGTATGGCTGAAATTAGGGAACGGTTAAGATAAAATAATAGGTTCTTTATATGGTTGCATGTTATGAACCATGAAAAAAGGTTAACCAATGCAAGCATTCACTTTTGAACAGGCAGCCACATTTGCTATAATAGGCTGCGCCCTTTGTCTTTTTATCCTGGATAAATGGCGATATGACGTAGTTGCGCTGCTTGCCCTTTTTGCATCGGTTGTTGCGGGAATTGTACCTGCCAAGAATGCATTTAGCGGCTTTAGTGACCCTGTTGTTGTTACCGTTGCAGCCATACTTGTAATAAGTGCAGCCGTCAGCCGAAGCGGTTTTATTGATTATGCGCTCAAAATACTTTCACATTTCATTGATAAACCGAAGCTGCAAATAGCAATAATTGTCTGTATGGTGGTTATGCTTTCAGCTTTTATGAACAATGTAGGCGCGCTGGCAGTATTCCTGCCGATAGCGATTTCATTTGCAAAAAAAAGCCAACCGTAAACCTTCAGAGCTACTGATGCCGCTTTCTTTCGGCTCACTGCTTGGCGGCCTTATTACACTTATCGGCACGCCGCCAAACCTGCTTATTTCACGTATACGCGAAGATATTACCGGAACACCATACCAGATGTTTGATTTTGCCCCGGTAGGGCTTGGCATTTGCCTTATTGGTATTATTTACCTTAGCTTTGGCTGGCGCCTGCTGCCAAAAGACAGGTTGGGACAACCTTCACCGGAAGAGCAGTTTTCTATTCAGGATTATATCGGAGAGGTCTCAGTCACTGAAAATTCCCTGATAGTTGATAAAACTATTGATGAACTGGAAAACATCGTGGAGAATGATCTTTCAATCATAGGCATTATACGTAATCAACACCAAAGGCTTGTCCCTTCTGGTAAAACAGTGATCCATGCCGGCGATATATTGTTGGTGGAAACCGACCCCGTGAACCTTAAGAACTTTGTTGATAAATCCAGGCTTGAACTGACCGGCAGCAAAGAAACCAAGGAAATGAAATTCACTTCTGAAGAAGTTGGAATTGTTGAAGCGGTTGTACGCGAAGGCTCAGAACTTATTGGCCGCACGCCGGGCAAAATAATGCTGCGCCAGCGTTTTAATGTCAACCTGCTGGCTGCGCGCCAGTCTGGTGTTTATTTAAAAAACCGCCTGCGCGATGTGCGCTTCCGTGAGGGTGATGTTATTGTTCTGCAGGGTAACCTTGATGCAATGCCTGACATTCTTTCAGAGCTGGGTTGTTTGCCGCTGGCTGAGCGCAGCTTGCAGCTTGGCCGCCCAAAGCAAACCTTTTTCCCTGCATTTATTTTATTTGCCGCGGTTGCAGTTACAATTTTGGGTCTGGTTCCTATTCAGATAGCTTTCTTAGGCGGTGTGCTTGCAATTGCCCTGTTCCGCGTACTGCGTCTTAAGGAAATGTATGAAGCAATAGACGGGCCTGTTTTAATATTGCTTGGTGCCATGATACCTGTGAGTCAGGCACTTCAAACATCGGGCGGAACCGAGATTATTGCAGGAGCAGTTGAAATTCTTACGCGCGGTCTTAGCGGCCCTATGATTCTTACAATAATTATGGTAGCTTCAATGCTGGTAACACCATTTTTGAACAATGCGGCTGCCGTACTTTTAATGGCGCCGATAGCTGCAGCGCTTGCCGCCAAAATGCACTATAACGTTGATCCATTCCTAATGGCAGTAGCAGTTGGTACAAGTTGCGATTTCCTAACCCCGATCGGCCACCAATCCAACACATTGGTAATGGGCCCCGGCGGATACAAATTTAGCGATTATTGGAAATTGGGTTTACCACTTTCGTTAATAGTGGTGATTGTCGGTGTACCACTTATATTAGTGGCATGGCCTTTATAAATTAATTACTTAAGATAGATCTTTTTGATCTGACCTTAGGAATTATTGGAACAATGACGTGTTCGTTGTTACAAACCGGGCATGTCGCAGGCTTTTTGTTCAGGTCATAAAAGCGTGAGCTGCAATGTTTGCAAGTATATTTCGTGCCGAGCTGCATTTGTATTTCCATTATAATTTTTATCAAGCTAACACTCCCGAAGGCATGTAAGCACCTTCGGGAATAGCTAAACCTTATGCTGTTTTCTTTTCAGTAGAAGCGCCGGGAGCCTGTGCAGGCTGAGGCTGAGCATTAGGGTTTTTATCCTGTTCATTCTTTTGATCAGCCGTTTTAGCTGCATCTGCAGGTTTTGCTGAATTTTCAGGCTGAGCCTGATTCTGGTTTTGATTTTGATTTGTCATAAATAATCTCCATTGATTTTTAAGTTAGGTTAATGCCGACCTTCTTCCGGGGAAAATTTTCCGCCGGTCAGAAATGACAGTCTCTAAAAATACAGGGCAAGTAAGAAAGGCTCTGGAATTTAAAAATTCACCATTTGTCTTAAGCTTTTGCGTACTCCGCAATGCTATCGCTATATTTAACTTAGGTGGTTGTACCACCATTAGCAAGCTATTAAATTATTTATATTTTTAGTATATGAATACAGGGTGTTGCAAGAGGTAAAACCTACACTAACTGTGCGATCCCAAATATATTATCTCAAAATGGTCTACTCCGTCAAACACTACACGGAATTTTCCATCAACTATAGCCTGCCATTCTTTTTCAAAAACAACATCGTATGTTTCAAACTCTTTCTGGCAAAGGGCAATAAATTCTGTTTGCTTCATATTGATACCACAGAGAGTATAATCTCATATCTATTTGCGGGTCAAGTGAGAAAATCTTCTCATGAAAAATACCAAGGCTAAAGCAACTGAACAGGCGGTAATAAAGGCTTTTGCAGAACGCCGCAAAGAACTTGGCTATTCTTATGAAAAAGTGGGTGAGCTTACCGGACTTCACCGAACCAGCATCAGCCTAATTGAACGCGGCAAAGTACAACCTACACTGATTGTGTGCTTAAAGTTAGCAGAAGCACTCCAGTTAAAATTAGAGGATGTGATAAGCACAAAAGCTTAATCTATATCCAGTTTCCAAAACCAGTAGCTCATTAAATTTTTAAAGGGCATTTTTTGATATTAGCACAATAAGTCAAAAGTAGTACTAACAAAGAAAAAACCGCCCCTTCCGGAGCGGCTTTAAAATTTGATGTAGAGAATTAGATCTAAACGAAGGACAGCAACACAGCGTATGTTTTAATGATTTTTTGAGTTTCTAACCGAAGTCAGAGCGTACCAAAAAATACTCTTAAAAGGAGGTAATCCAGCCGCAGGTTCCCCTACTGCT
>CAYVII010000133.1:0-4733 GCA_964451475.1 uncultured Rickettsiales bacterium | reverse complement strand
GGCAGGTGCAAGACCGCCCCACGCGCCTTCAAGCCAGTCGGCTTTATTAGGTTTGTAGTCCTTACCTACCTTAAATTCACCCTCAAGGAAATCACGGAATTTCTGGATGGCCGCATCATTGAACGCAGCGTCAATTGTGCCTTCCGAGATAAGTTTATTTGCATAAACCTCACGCGGGCGGGGAAGGTTAGATATTTTGTGGTACATGATAGGCTGCGTAAACAAAGGCTCGTCACCTTCGTTATGGCCGTAACGGCGGTAGCAAACGATATCAATAACAATGTCCTTCTTGAACTTCGCACGGAACTGCGCCGCAAGGTCGGAAACATAAAGAACCGCTTCAGGATTATCGCCGTTCACGTGGAATATCGGCGCTTCAATCATTTTCGCAACGTCAGATGAATACGGCGAAGAGCGTGATTTGTTAGGGTTTGTTGTAAAGCCGATCTGGTTATTCACGATAATATGCGCGGTGCCGCCTGTGCGGTAACCGTCAAGGTCTGAAAGCATAAGGTTCTCGGCAACCGAGCCCTGACCGGCGAAAGCGGCGTCACCGTGAAGAAGAACGCCAAGAACGCGTGAACGCTCGGTGTCATTCTTGCGGTCCTGTTTAGCGCGTACTTTACCGCAAACAACAGGGTTGACCGCTTCAAGATGTGAAGGGTTCGGAGTAAGTGAGATGTGAACCATCTTGCCGTTAACCTCAACATCGTTTGAATAACCCATGTGATACTTAACGTCACCCGATGAAGTAATCCCTTCAGGCATGTTCATATTGCCGTGGAACTCTGAAAGCATAGCGCGGTATGGTTTGCCCATAACTGCAGTAAGTACGTTCAGACGGCCGCGGTGGGGCATACCGAAAATAACTTCGTCAACGCCGTGTGCCGCAGAGGTTTTGATGATCTGTTTAAGTGCAGGCACCATTGCGTCACCGCCTTCAAGAGAGAAGCGCTTTGTACCAACGAATTTAACGTGGATGAACTGCTCGAAACCGTCAACTTCAACAAGGCTTTCAAGAAGCCATTTTTTTGTATCGGCAGAAAGCTCAGGCTGCCCGCGCGTGAATTCAATTGCATCACGCAGCCACTGGCGTTCTTCAGGGTTCTGGATATGGCCATATTCAAAGCCAACATCGCGTGTATATATGTATTGAAGAGTGGCAACTATTTCACGCAGTGTTGCCTTCTCAAGGCCAAGCTGGCCGTTTAGCTGGATCTGGCGGTCATAATCAGCTTCTGTGAAACCATATGCTGCAGGATTGAGGTCAGCGCCGAAATTGCGCGGGGTAAGACCCAGCGGGTCAAGGTTAGCGGCATAGTGGCCGTTCTCGCGGTAAGCGCGGATAAGCTGGAGCGCGCGGATAGAATCAACTGCGGCAGAATCAACGGCTGTTTTCGGCTCGTTCTTATTGGCAGGTTTTGGCAGGGCTTCAGGGTCTGGCTGGCCAATGATCTTGTTTTTAGGTTTAACCCACTGAACCTGTTTGGTTTCACCGGAATACTGGCTGAAAATCTCACGCCAGGAAGCATCAACGCTTGCAGGGTTCTGTTTATATTGTTCGTAAAGTTCCTCTATGAACACGGCGTTAGAGCCGTATAATGATTGAAACTCAGCCAAAGCTTTATCTTGTGCCATAATTTATATAGACCAAATAAGGGTTGAAATGGGGTAGAAGCGGCGCAAAATATCACAAAAAGCAACTAATGCAAGCAACTTTGCTTGCTATATTATATAGCCTAAATGATGCCTAGATATTTGTATTGATTAAGAATTAATAGCTGTAACCGCCGCCGCCAGCACCCTGGGTGGTGTTCATTATGTTCTGGTTAATAACATCCTGCACTGCATTTTGCTGTCCACTACAACTTTCTTTGTTAGTGCTTTCTGTTCCGGCACAAGGCTTTTCAGTTTTTGTACTGTTATTTGTCTCAGGTTTTCTTGCAGCTTGCGCGATTGCATTGCTCATTAGTTTTTCCAGATGCGGAGCTTTCATTCCGGGAACCATGGAAAGGTCAAGAAGCATAACTTGATATTTGCGTTCTTTGCCGCTTATCTCTTTTAATTCTTTAATGGCATAATCAATATGTCGTAATGTATCTTCTGTACCTGAAAAATTGTTATCTGAAAGACGCTGCTTTAGATCTTGTATGTATTTTTCTGCATTGGCGTGGCCTGCAGAATAGATTTGCATAATTTCTACAAACTCCGTCAGCTTTGGTTTTATATCAACCAGTGAAGTTATTGGCACATTATTGTTTGCCTCAATTGTTTTGCCGGCATTTGCTAAATCTAAGCCGGATAACATTGGCGAATGTGCTGCCATGGCATTGCTGCAAATTGTTATAACTATCAGTGCCAAAAGGGCAGGAAGTTTAAGTTTTAGCTTTTTAAAAGTGATGTTTGTCATAAAGTTCTCCTTAATATTGGTAACCGCTTCCGCCACCCTGGGTGGTGTTCATGATATTCTGGTTAATAACGTCTTGCACGGGATTTAGATCAGAGCACCCTGAGGTCGTAACAATGGCTTCGCCGATGCAATGTGAAGGCAGAAGTTTTATAGAGTTAGAGGTAGAAGGCGCTTGGGCGCTAGCAGCCGGGTTGTCATTATTAGTATTGCTTGTTTCATCGCTAACGTTGTTTTGTTCTGAACTGGCGGTTGCAGCATACATAACTTCAGCACTTGTATTTATAAATGTTCTTGCCAGTGTATTATCGCTAATTGATATAGCTGCCAGTACCAGCAAGGCAGAAAGTTTAAGGCTTGGTTTAGTGCTAATAATTCTTCTCATGCGTTCCGCCCTAGTTAAAATGCGCGTGTGATAGAAAAACCAATTCTGTCGCCTGAATGTTCAGCCATAAATTCGCGGGAATATTTTATGCCGAAGTTATAGTCATCCAGTGCATAATCAAAGCCTATCGCCGGAGTTATAAGCGCATGTTCGCCGCTGATTGCAGCTTCATGGTTTGATAATGTGCCCGTTACGCGCGCATAGCCCGAAAGTTGCGGAGTAATGAAATTTGTGTATTGCACATAAGGGAAAATTGTTGTGGTAAAGCCGTCATTTCCGTCAGTACCGTTATTATTGTTCAGATATGAAAGCGAAAGCGAGGCACCACCCATGAACAGGTTATTGTTATCAACCGCGAACAGCTGGTTAAAGCCGCCGATAACACCTGCCGCATAGCCGCTTTCGTTGCTGCCGCCGTTTCTTTCTGACTGATTCCTGCCTATGAAGCCGCTAAGGTTATATGTCAGGTCAGGGTTGGAGCTTTGCCATATCTGTCCGTAAGAAAGGCTTAAGTTTGCACTTTCAACATTGACCGCTCTCTCTTTATAGCCTGAGTAAGTTCCTGAGGCCATAAAGAACTGGCTTCTGCCCGGCGCCAGCTTTTCTGTTATTCTTAGCGTATAATCATTACTGTTAAGTTCCTTGCCGTCACCGTCGCGTTCAGTATGGCCAAAAAATGCCCCTACGTTATAAGTGCCTTTCTGCTGCGCGGGAGTTACGGATGTGGCAATTTCCTGCGTTTCCTTTTCCTGTGCTTTTCTTGAGTTTGCGTCGGCCGGTGTTGAAATTACAAAAATTGAGCAAGCCAGGCATAAGCTTATGGCGTTTTTATATTGCATTGCTGATCCTTGAAAGTCGGTTAACTAAGGCAAGGATATATCGCGGTTTTTTTATGTCAACCTTGGCAGGCAAAATTTGCAGCAGGGATTAGTTGATAGTCATGAGAATATGGTTTATATACACAAAAAATTGTAAACTTACTGTTTGATATATCATGTTAGAGTTTTGGCAAAATTACGGCCTGCCGCTGGCCATTGTTATAGGCAAGATACTAGTTATAGTTCTGCCCCTGCTAATTTGTGTTGCCTTCCTGACGCTTATGGAACGAAAAGTTATTGCATCTATGCAAATGCGTAAAGGCCCCAACGTGGTTGGCCCGTTCGGTTTGCTGCAGGCTTTTGCCGATGGTTTGAAACTGATGAGCAAAGAGATTATCATCCCTACTAACGCCAATAAAGTTCTGTTCATACTTGCCCCGATGATAACATTCACGCTGGCACTTATCGGCTGGGCGGTGATACCTGTTGGTGCGCAGCGCGTACTGGCCGATATCAATGTGGGCGTGCTTTACCTTCTTGCAATATCGTCACTTGGTGTTTACGGCATTGTTATTGCCGGCTGGTCATCAAACTCAAAATACCCGTTCCTTGGCGCTATACGCTCAGCCGCGCAAATGGTTTCATACGAAGTTTCTATAGGCCTTATAATCATAACGGTTCTGCTTTGCGCAGGCAGCCTGAACTTAAGCACAATAGTGCTTAGCCAGCAGGATGTATGGTACGTGTTCCCGTTATTCCCGATGTTTATCATCTTCTTTATTTCAATACTTGCAGAAACAAACCGACACCCGTTTGATTTACCCGAAGCGGAAGCGGAACTTGTTGCCGGTTACAACGTGGAATATTCTTCAACGCCTTTCGCGCTGTTCTTCCTTGGCGAATATGCGAACATGATATTGATGAGTGCAATAGCTACCATCTTGTTCCTTGGTGGTTGGCTTGCGCCGCATCCTGCGCTTGATGTCATTCCGGGCTTCATCTGGTTCGTGCTTAAAGTTGTGTTCATGCTGTTCCTGTTCATCTGGATGCGCGCCGCACTTCCGCGTTACCGTTATGACCAGCTAATGAGACTGGGCTGGAAAGTATTCCTTCCGCTTTCACT
>CAYVII010000132.1:0-4783 GCA_964451475.1 uncultured Rickettsiales bacterium | reverse complement strand
GCAGTTGTCGTTGTTGCAGGTGCAGATGCTGCCGGACTAGCGGTTACCGGAGCGGCTGTTGTTGCGGCAGGAGCTGAATTAACAGGAGCCTGTGTTGCAACCGGTGCTGCTGTTACAGGAGCTGATGCTACGGGAGCCTGTGTTGATGCTGTCGGAGCGGCAGCCTGTGCATTTGCCTGTGACGTAGCTTGTGCGTTTGCATTAGCTTGCGATGTTGCCTGTGTATTTGCCTGAGTAGCTACAGGTTGCGCTGTAGTAGCAGCTGTACTTACAGGTGTATCAGGCTTTGGTGCCGCGTTAGCTGTGGTTACCGCCTGTGTATTTGCACTAGCCTGTGTTGCCGCTGCAGGCTGACCGGTTGCAGCTGTTGCAGCATTGGTTGCCGCTGCAGGCGCGTTTGCTGTTGTTGCGGCCGCAGCGGCGTTAGTGTTTGCAACTGCTGCATTTGCCCCCTGAGCTGTGGTTTGTGCCGTTGTTTGCGCTGCCGCATTCGGGTTAGTGCCCTGAGCTGTTGCTGTTGCAGCTGCGGTTGCCGCCTGTGCTGCCGTACCCTGCTGGCCTGTTACTGCCGCAGCATTTGCCTGACCTGCAACTGTTTGGCCTGTAAGAGGCTGACCCGTTGCTGCCTGAGTTGCCGCAAGGTTTGCAGTTGTGGCAGTTATTGCCGCAAGAACTTCCGACTTTTGATTTTGGGTTGCCGCAACCTGTGCCTGTGTAGGAACTACCGGCTGACCAACCAGAGGAATAAGTCCGTCAGCACCTTTAACAGGTGTAATTACAGGAGTACCACCTGCAACAACCGCATTAGTGCTGTTACTACCCGAGTTAGCGTTACCTGAGCCACCGCCACTCATGTTACCGTTATTATTACTGCCGCTTGTGCTACCTGTTGTCCCGCTGTTATTGCTACCACTGTTATTATTTGTACCTGACGTGCTGCCTGAAGCAGAACCGCTGTTATTGCTGCCGCCTGTATTGTTATTGTTAGAGCCGCTATTTGCCGTACTGCCCGAGCTGTTATTATTTGCAGTAGAACCGCTTGTGCTGCTGTTATTGCCGCTGCTATTGTTTGAGCTGTTATTATTGCTGCCGCTTGCCGAGCTGCTACCGCTATTACTGCCGCTTGTGGCGTCACCGCTATCTGAGCCACCGTTACTGCCGCCTGTTGCGGAACTGCTTGCGCTACCGCCACTGTTTGCAGAGCTTTCATCAGTTTCCGAGTCACTCTCTTCTTTGAACAATGTGGGAAAAAGCTCTGCTATCCTGTTAGCTTTTGCAGCATTTGTGCCGTAATCAACATTACCGTCTATTTTGATAGGGTCTGAATTATTTATGCGGTTACGATGCAGTGGCGAGCCTACATCAACACCTATCTGCCATGGCTCTTCAGAAAGCCGGTTAGCATAATTTTCCGTGCCGTGACCAAGATTATTTGTTGAAAGCGAATATCTGTTATCGGCAATGTACATATCATCATTCTGCTGGCCCGGGGCAAGATATGATGCAACGCTTGGCTTTTCACCCGCAGAAGGTTCTATTTGTGCAAGGCCGGTTGTACCTGCAAGTGAATGTGTAGGGTTGCTGCTAAGAAGCTCTTCACGGCTAATGCCTTTGCTTTGCTCTTTCAGCTTAAGTTTGTTTTTCTTTTTATGGCGAAGACGAAGGATCTCTTCTGTCAGGAACTCCTTGTTAAGGTCACGCCTGTAGCGCATATATGCAAGCACACCAACCGATATTGCCGCAGAGCTGCCTGCAACCAGCGAGCCGTATTCACGCGGGTAACGGCGCTGCGTACCTGCAAGCGTAAGCATTGCTTTTTTAAGCAGGTTCTTAGGCATTGACTTGCTGCGCAGGAACTCTTCGTTCTTGATCTGTTCCCTTATTGCAAGGTCACGGCATTTGCGGCCATGCTCAACCTGATTGATGGTAAGTTTGCGTAAATAATCCGCAGGGCTTTTACGGCGGCGAACCTGCAGAGTAATTTTCTTTTCAAAATGAGCCCTTATCTTCTCTTCCAGCTTAAATGTATAAGCCCTGATCTTTTCAGGGTTGCGCGTATGGAATAAACCAATACGAAGTGAGGTGATATCAGCCTGTACCAGCTCTATCTCTGCCCTTTGGCCTCTTACCCATTTAAGTTTGCGCTGCTCCATTTCAGCGAACACGCAGGCGTCTATGGCGTCTGTCAAATATGAAAGCTCGCTTTCCCTGTAATAGTCCTTATCTAAATTAGGATGGTCAGGCAGCATCAAGTTTCCTTCTTAGATGATACTACCAAACAATTATGAACCTATTGTTACGGGTTCATATAATTTTTTTTGACAACCTACTGCTTTATCATCAAAAGTTAAAGATTATTAACTTTTGATCAACTTTTAGCGTTATGCGTTCAGAGTTGAATTGAAATAGATCATCAATTCACGGCGTACATTGTCTGAAACGAACTGGCTTACATCACCGCCGAAACGAGCTATCTCTTTGACGAAACTTGAAGAAATGAACTGGGTATCTTCCGACGCAGGAAGGAACACGGTTGCAATGTCAGTTGCAAGACGCTGGTTCATGAACGCCATCTGCATTTCGTATTCAAGGTCAGAAACGGCGCGGATACCGCGGATGATACGGGTTGCACCGTGTTTTTTAGCAAATTCAACAAGCAGGCCATCAAAGCTAACAACCTTAATGCGGCTTTGGTCCAGGTGGGCTATGTCCTTTTGAACAAGTTCCACACGTTTTTCATGGCTAAATATTGGGTTTTTGTTGGTTGCAGAGTCTTCCACCACCGCGATTATCAGGTCATGGACCAGAAGCATTGCACGTTCAATAAGGTTCACGTGGCCTTTTGTTATAGGGTCAAATGTGCCCGGATATATACCTATTTTAGTGGTGAGCGCATCAGGCACGCCCTTTGCTTCCGGAGATGATTTAGCTACAACTTTTTTTGGTTTGAAGAACATGTGATCCTACTTTTTAAATTGTGCACAAAGGTTACGTTATAAAATTATTTTTGCAAGCCCGAATTAATCTTGTTCCTGATAATTTCTGCAACCCTTACACTTTCCCTTAACGGAAGGTTTGCAGACATTACTTTTTCTGCCAGCGTAACATATGAAAAATGCACCTGCTCAGGCATGAAAATAAACAGCTCCTTGCCGCTGGAAGCCGCTTCTGACACCATACGCACGGAATCTGCCGTAACAAAAACCTGCCCTGCGCTTGCAAGGAACTGCTCATAAGGGTTTGCGGCCTGACCGTGGAAATTAAAATTATAGAACCTGCACGGCACTTTTAGATTTTGCTGAAGAGTTCTGGCCGAAGCCTCTTCAGTGCGCTTACTGGTTGTTACCAGAACAGGCATATTTATATCATTGAGCTGCGAAGCCATTTTAGCGGCATCATCAACACTGAAATTGCCGCCCACATGCTTACCGCCAACCAGAACCGCAAGAACTTTGCGCCCGTAGCCGAAATCATGCTCTTTACCTTTCAGATATTCGGGTGAGATATGGTTTATAAGGCCGGTTATCTCAATAATATTATCATGCGCCGGGTGCGGCTCGTGGCTTGAGATAACTATAAGGTCAAAGTCATCATAATATTGCTGCGGATCAAGGATATTTACCTTGAAAACATTTTTTGAGGCAGCAGCTTGTTTGACCACATCAAGACCGCAGGATATCTGCACTTCCCCGTCAACGCCCAGTTTTGCAAGTTCTTTTGCCAGCTCATGCGCTTGAACGGCACGGTAAGAGCCATCAGTAATAACGCTTATATTATTATAGCTTTTTCTTTTTTCCACGCGTTTTAGTGCTTACAACTTTTTCAAAGCTTGCATCTTTACCCGAGCGTCTACGGCGCTGTATCATGTTCAGTATTTCAACTACAAGCGAGAAGCCCATAGCCGCATAGATGTAGCCTTTGTCAAAATGCACACTGAAAGATTCAAGCATCAGGTATGCACCAATCAGGAATATGAACGCAAGGGCTAGCATTTTAATGCCAGGGTTTTTACGTATGAAGCCCGCGATCCATTCCGAAGTGAACAACATTGCTATCATGGCAATTGTCATTGCAATGATGATGATAGGTATATTCGTCGTAAGGCCAACCGCAGTGATCACTGAGTCAAAAGAGAACACAAGATCAATGATAACTATTTGAACAATAGCGGAAATAAAGCCGCCCCTAAAATTCACCTCTTTATCATGGTGTGAGCCTGCAAGTTCTTCGATAAGTTCTTTTGTAACTTTAAAAATAAGGAAGCCGCCGCCAAAGAAGAACATAAGGTCACGCCCTGAAGGAGCAAAGCCTGAAAATTCAATAAGGGGTTCGGTCAGGCCAATTATCCAGCTTATCATCAGCAGGAATATTACGCGCATACCAAGTGCCAGGCTTAGACCAATGATACGTGCCTTACGCGCGATAGCGGCAGGCAGCTTTTGTACAAGAAGCGCAATGAATATTACGTTATCAATACCCAGCACCACTTCAAGAAGTGTTAAGGTCAAAAGGGAAAGAAGCAATTCGGGTTCAAACATGATGGGCTATATTGCTAGATATTTACCGCAATTATGCAAGATAAATATAAATTATACATTCAGAAGATATCGCCGCGCATAAACAGGGAACCTAAGCATAATATGCGCCCTTTTTGCTTTGCTGCCAAATAATCAATGGCTTCTTTGAGTGATGCCGTCTGCATAAATTCACCGCAAAGTTGCCGCTGCATTTCTTCGGGTTCATAAGATGCAGGCTCGGCAGCGATTTTACTCAGAACTATTTC
>CAYVII010000131.1:0-4829 GCA_964451475.1 uncultured Rickettsiales bacterium | reverse complement strand
TTCCGAGGCAATTGTTATTGATACTAGCGATACCAACATAAAGGGCAAAGGCCGCATAGACCTTGAGACTGAAAAAATGAATATCGAACTAAGACCAAGGCCAAAAGACGGCAGTATACTTTCTTTGAAATCACCCATTTTTATTGAAGGTACATTAAAACAGCCTTCAGTAAACATTGGTTCAAAAGAGCTGTTGGTAAGGGGCGGAGTTGCCGCAGCGGCATCGGTTGCCCTTACACCTTTTGTCGGCGCACTTGCATTTGTTGAACCGGGCCTTGGCAAAGACAGCCGGTGCGCACAGCTTATAACCGAGATGAATAAGGATACAGGCAAAACCAAAGCAAACAGCCTTATCCCAAAAAATAGAACAATGCCGCCAAAAGAGTAATTTCAGGAAGCTATAGCGTTATCAATTATCTTTTTCAGGTTTTTTCCGGTCTCTTTACCTTTGACCAGATAACTATGCGCACCGCAAAGTAAAGCTTCTTTAAAAAGGCGCGGGTCATCCATACCGCTATATACTATGATGGGAACTTCAGGCGCCTCTGCACGCAATGCCGCTACGCAGGCTATGCCCTGTATATCAAGCAGGTTAAGGTCCAGCATGATTATATCAAACTCCTGTTCCTGCATAATGCTCAGCGCATCGGCAAGGCGCGGCACGTCAATTACCGCCAGCGTATTTTTCTTTGCCGCCTCTTCTTCAAGCAAATGTTCAAGCAATACGACATCGCTTTCGGAATCCTCTATCATAAGGATGCTAAGCAACGGACCCTTGCCCATTTTACGCATTGATATTTTGGACTTTTTACTTTTCACCGGGGAAATCATACATCAACCATCTTCTCATATCACGTATAAAAATCCTGCATGTTTTATAACGTGCCCCTTGCTATTGAATTAGGACTGTAATCGGGGAAAAAGAATGAAAAAGCAGCACCTTTTCCAGGCTCTGAATTCACCCATATCTCACCGCCGTGAAGTTCCATTATGCGCTTTGAAATAGCAAGTCCCATGCCAATTCCCGCGTAGTCTTTTTCAGCATTCAGGCGTTTGAAAACATCAAATATCCTGTCATGATCTTTCTGGTCGATCCCTATACCGTTATCAGAGATCACAAACTTATAACCCTTGCCGTAACGTTCTGCCTTTACCCTTATTTCAGGAACAACTCCGTTTTTACGGAATTTGAGCGCATTCTCAAGGATTGAAAAGAACAGGCGCGCTAAATGGTTTGGGTCGGCATATACGCTTGGCAGCTTATCAGCTTTTATCAGCGCGCCGCTCTGGGTAAGCGGTCTTGCTAAAAGCTCCAGCGTTGAACGCATGACATCATTTGCATCAAGCCTCACATGCTCTTCCTCGCGCGTTCGCAGGCGGGAATACTCAAGCAAGCCCAAAAACATGTTCTGCACCTTCTCTCCGCTATCTAATATGAAAGAAAGATAATGCAGCTCTTTTTCATCCAGCTTCGCCTCTGCGTTGCTTTTTAAAAGTTTGGAAAATGAAACAACACTGCGTATCGGCGCGGCAAGATCATGTGATACCGCATATAAAAGCTTCTGATACTCATCTTGTGAATCTTCTGCCCGCTGCAGCAAAGTATGGATGCCCAGCTCTTCTTTAGGTCTCATGGGTTCCTCTCTTTTGCCCGCGCATATTTGCGCCGGCCGCTTTAAGCAATCAGGAGGGAAAGGCGCTGCTAGTTAGCGTTACTACTGCCCGGTAAGCGTGCCGTATTCATCCAGAAAGCTTCCACTTTGTTCACAACACATAAGTAATTATCTACATTTATAGGCTTTATTATATAACAGTTTGCATGCGAGCCATAGCTCCTGCTTATATCTCTTGGTGCATCGGAGCTGGTTAGAACAATAACGGGAATATGCTTTAGCCCGTTATCATTCTTGATTATTTCAAGCACTTCCTGCCCGCTTTGCTTCGGTATATTTATATCAAGTAAGATCATGTCGGGCTGCACGGCATTCATGTGCGCTCCCCTTTGGTATAAAAAATTCAGAGCCTCTTCTCCGTCTTCAACAACATGTAATTTGTTGGGATGGCGGAACTGCTCAAACGCCATACTTGTAAGCTCAACATCGCTGGGGCTGTCTTCAACCAGCAAAACATTCAATAACCTGGAATTATCCATCCGTCTATTCTAGTACAACTACCCTCTTAAAGCAATACGGTAAATATATATTCACGCCTCATCCTCCTTATGGGAAGGCCTGTAATCCCTTGAAATTGTAAAATAAAAGGTAGAGCCTTCATTAAGGGCGGATTTTACCCATATCTCCCCGCCATGGCGCTCCACGATCTTTTTGCATATGGCAAGGCCAATACCGGTACCCGGATATTCCCCGCGTCTGTTCAGGCGCTGGAACACCTCAAATATCTTGCCAAAATACGCCTCCGATATACCGATGCCGTTATCTGAGACACTGAACTGCCAACCGGTTTCGGTCTCTTTTGCGCTTATATGCACCTGCGGTTCCTTATCACAAAATTTAATGGCGTTATGGATAAGGTTTTGCAGCAGCTGGCTAAACAAAGTTTTATTTGCCACCACAACCGGCAAATTATCATACGTGACCTTCGCACGCGTTTCTTTCAATTTCACATCCAGATTTTCTATGATGGTAGATATCACACTGTTCACATCAACATAACTATGTTTCTCAAGCTCAAAATCCAGACGTGAATATTCAAGCACGTCAACTATCAGGTCACGCGCACGCATTGAGCCTTCAATAATGAACTTCAGGTATTTTTCTGTTTTAGGGTCGCGGCTTTCATCAAGATGTTTTTGCAAAAGCTGCGCAAAACTGTTTATGGTCCTAAGCGGTTCCTGCAGGTCATGCGAACATATATATGCAAAACGCTCAAGCTCGGCATTGGCTTTTTTAAGTTCCATCATCACTTTGCGGATCGTTTCCTCATCGCGCTTACGTTCCGTGATGTTGGTAGATATACCGCATGTTGCATATATCTGCCCGTTGGAATCATATATCGGGAATTTTACCGAAGTATATATCTGGCTGCTGCCGTCACTATGCAGGGCTAGTTCTTCAAACTCAATTGCGGTTCCCTTGTAAACAACCTCTTCATCATTCTTCTTCCACAGGTCGGCATATTCTTTCGGGAACAGTTCATGGTCGGTCTTGCCGATAACATCTTTTTCCTCTGTCCCGAAAATATTATTGAAATGCTTGTTCACCTGCAAGTAGCGGCCATCAAGGTCTTTAATGTAAACCGGGCGGCCCGAATGATCCATTATTGACTTAAGGCGCATCTCATCGCTTTCTTTCAGCTTATCCTGCGTGCGGCGAAGTTCGGTTATATCCCTGATGATACCAACCAGAACCGGGTCACCGTTAGAAAGCATAAAGCCCGCTTTCTTGGTAGAAAGCGTGTGCTTGTTGCCATAAATATCCGTAAGGCTCTCTACGTTGATGTTTATTTTATTGGTGTTGAAGACCTCTTCGTCCTTTTCCCAGAAAACCTGCACTTCATCAGGCGGGAAAAAATCATGGTCCGTCTTGCCTATGACCTCTTCTGGCTTGCGGTTCATCAGCTGCCAGAAGGCAACGTTACCGTCAATCCACCTGTGCTGCCTGTCCTTTACAAATATCGGATCGGCCACATTATCAACTATGTTCTTTAAATATGCCTTGGAATCGGCAAGCTGCTCCACCATCCTGTCTTTCTTGCGCGACATATAGACCTCGGCCGCAAACATTGCCCCGCATAACAAAAGCAATATCATTAAAAGGTCTTTGCTGCCGTTAAAAAGGGGGATAACCACCAATATGCCAAGAAAGGCCGCGACTTTTACAAAAGTGATCAGATTAGTAAGGCTTAAAAACCTGTCAGTCAGTTTCTTGTGCATCAAAAGAGTCTAGCACAACCTGAACATGCAATCAACATACCCAAATCTGCTTTTAACCCATAAAAAGCTTGATTTTTACGCTAAATTATGTATGGTCGCTAACGAAGGGAATGGGTAAACTCCCTCATTGTTCATTAAATAAGTGCTTGTCTTCAAACGCCTTATCTAAGGCGATAGGGGAATTTTCCCCATATGGTTAAATTGTGGTGCTTTTTTTGGGAGAGAAGCAGATAAATGATAGTAGTACCTGAGAACAAGAAGATCGAGATATTACTTATAGAAGATGACGCCGGAGATATCGAGATCATCAGGCAAAGTTTCGAAAGCTGCACCGTGCCCTCACATGTGAGCGTGGCACGTGACGGCGAGGAAGCCCTTTGTTTTTTAAGAAAAAAAGACCAGTTCTCTGATGCTAAACGCCCTGACCTCATCCTGCTTGACCTGAACCTGCCAAAAAAAGATGGCCGCGAACTGCTTGATACTATTAAGCAGGACCCTATCTTCAAGATAATACCGGTTATAGTTATCACCAACTCGCACGAGGACCGCGATGTTATAATGAGCTACGTTCTGCACGCCAACGCATATATTGTTAAACCTGTGGAGTACGAAAAGTTCCAGCAGTCCCTTATTGAGATACAGAACTTCTGGCTAAAAACCGTGATGCTTCCGTAAACCGCCCCGCAAAGGCGCAGTTTCCCTTGCATTTCCCAGCCGCAGGCCATTATATCAGGGGTTAAAATAAAAACCTTAAAATTTCCTCTTGTCTTTTAGATAAGGTTGGTGTATTTATCCGCGCCCTATGGATATTTGGGGGTGCAAAATGATCAAAGTTTCGCACTTTTTTGGACGGAAATAGGGTAATACCAAAAAGCACCCTTGAGCGGGTGTAGCTTAGTGGTAAAGCTCCAGCCTTCCAAGCTGGCTATGAGGGTTC
>CAYVII010000130.1:0-4860 GCA_964451475.1 uncultured Rickettsiales bacterium | reverse complement strand
CAAGTGCAAAATAAAGCGCACGCAGGCCAAGGATTGCAAAGATATTGCTGGTATATGTAAAGTAGCCAGTTTGGGGTCTTTGATTAATGTTCTTTTTTATTTCCGCTCTTTTTCTAGAAGACGCTTGTAATTATCATCGAATATATTTTTTCATCAACACTAAAGGTATCCATAATCCAAAATTAGTTGCCTCTAATAACATCTAGAATGCGAATAAATACGATATAGGGCATATAACTGCAGTCCATGCGGAAAAGCGCCGGGAATGGCGGCTTTCCATCGGGTAATAAATAAAGATATGAAATCTCTAATTCCCGGATGGTGGTGGTATTTAGTTGCTAGATATTAGCTTAGTATTCTATTCATTTTAAGAATGCAGATATTTTTTAATTTTGCTTTGATATGGCTCTAAACTTACGTCCCTTGGAAAGGATAATATAGTTATTTGATTAACACCAGACCATGCATTTGCAATATGTGTTTTAATTGGCTCGTGAACAAATAAGATGTTATTGGTGAGCTAGGTTTAGTATTTTGCGCAGTGATTTTTTATAATAATGCTGTCAGGTGCTATGATAATACTTTTCCTAACGCTAAGCAAAATGGATAGGGAAGGCAGTTTGTGGAAACATTAATGCGCCGCTTTCTTTTCCATTGCGATGTGTGTGGAGCAATCTCCGGCAATTGAGCAGAAGCCGCAGACATATTCCTCTATCTTTTCTAGGTCGGTAATTGAGACATGGTTGCCTTTCACAACGATTCCATGATCTTTAAGTCTTGCCAGAGTCCGTGAGAATGTTTCAAGCTCAATACCTAGGCGTGAAGCTATCAGAGTTTTGCTGTAGGGCAGTTCAAAACCTTTTGGATCAAAATCATAAAGCACGCAAAGCCGCTGCATAAAGCATGCAACAAGTTGGGCTGCGCTCATGCTGGCTTTGTGTTCTGCCTCTATTTCCGCCATATGTGCCTGAGCAGAAATAAGGGAAAGGAGATTTAGTGCGAAATTGGGATGTTCTTTGGCCGATTGTTTTACCCATGCAGCAGGGAACTCAATCAGTGCAGAATCCTCAACCGCTACCGCATTTACGCGGTGACCGCTGCATGAATCCATTATTTCGCTTTCGCCTATCGTCTGCCCGGATTTTAAAATATCTATAGTCTTTTCCTGACCCTCGGCATTAGTACGGAAAAGCTGTATAAGACCGCTTTCGATAATATAAAAGCTGGAGACTTTATCGCCATGCGCGAACAGCATATTTCCCTTGGGAAGTTTTCTTATATTTCCTGATGATATCAGCTCTTCCTTGTAATGCTCCGCAATCCCGGAGAACAGGGGAATATTACAAATATTTGTTGATATAGTACGCATAAGAGCCAGCAGCAAATAACATGGGTAATTTACATGAGATTCCTAATTAATTCAATCGCCAATTGATCAGGGTCAAATCATCCCGGCTATTATGAGGTATCATGACCGGATAATTAATTGGGAGGATTTATGCAATTAGCTGAAAAAATTATATTTTCTGCCTATAAAAAACCTGAAAATTATGCGACCGAACCTTTGGTCAGGTTCTACATAAGCAAAAAACTTAAAAAATCCTGTGACTAGCGATGTGAATGGTTGCTATGTGGGGCAGCACCTTACCGATGAAGAGCAGGAAGCCTGCAACATGGCAACTGATTAATGGGCAGGTTCATAAATCTGTTCGTGGTATGCATACTTCTTTCTGGCTGCCTTTCTCCTCGTCATGGCACTTTGCCCCCGGAGCCTGTAGATACTAATGAGAAATGTTACCCCGAGTATGATTACAAATACTATTGGAGCGAGTGAAGGATATTACTACGGATCTTCAACCATTTATCAAATTCTATCGCTGCTAGCATTACTGATGCGATCAGTATTAGCCATATCCATTCAGATAGTGATACTGGCGATATATTGAGAATTCCAGCGACTGAAGGGATATACATAGCGGCTATATGGATGCCTTGCGCTGTGATAACGGAAAGCACCAGCCACGGGTTGGCAAAAAACCCCTGCCTGAATACTGAATGATTTTCTGACCGGCTGTTGAAGGTCTGAAAATTTTCAAAAAGGACAAACAAAAGCAGCAGCAGGTTTCGTGCCTCTGCCTCCTGATAGCCATTGTCAAGCAGCCACCAGAACACGCAAAACCCGCCAATCCCCATTATAATAATTGAGTAAGCTATGCGTCTTAACATTATGGAATTGAATATGCGCTCACCTGGCTTTCGCGGTTTGTATGAAAGCTCATCGCCTTCGGCCCTTTCACAGGCTAGGGCTTCATCCTGTATGCTGTTAGTGACCATATTGAGCCATAAAAGCTGCACGGCAAGCAGCGGCATGGGCAGGCCGAAGATCATTGCCAGCAAAAACATCGTGACTTCTGCTGCACCGCTTGAACAAAGCATGAACACAACTTTGCGGATATTGGAATAAGCAACGCGGCCTTCCTTCACACCGCCGACTATAGATGCGAAATTATCATCGGTAAGTATTATATCAGCGCTTTCCCGTGCAACATCGGTACCGTTAAGGCCCATGGCAATGCCAACATGTGCATGCTTCAAGGCCGGAGCATCGTTTGTACCATCGCCGGTAACTGCAATATAATGGCCGTTCCGTGCCAGAGATTCCACGATTGCCAGTTTCTGCTCCGGCTTTACCCTGGCATAAATTACCGCGTTACGGGTTAAGTTATCTATTGCCGCATGGCCTTTTTTCTCTGCCGCTTCAATTTCACTTCCGGTTACAATTTGTTCATCGCTGAATTTTATTCCCGCATGTTTTGCGATAACTCCTGCCGTCTTCGGGTCGTCCCCGGTTACCATGGCAATATTTATGCCTGCATTATAGCAATTGGAAATTGCTTCCGACACTTCGGGACGGATAGGATCCTGCATGCCTGCCATGCCAAGGAATGTGAGGTTGATAAGATGACCATGCCCCAGTTTTGTGCCACCTGCCGGTTCAATGATGCCCTCCGCAAACGCCAATACCCTTAGTCCCTGCGCGGTTAGCTGTTCCTTTTGCTGCGTAAGTTTTTTTGCATTAATAGCGGTTTTCCTGTTTCCCTCCTGCATATTCCCGCACATTTCAATTATTGATTCCGGCGCGCCTTTTACAAAAACATGGATTCCTTTTTCTCCCTTATGAAATGACGCGGCATATTTAAGTTCAGGTTCATAGGGTATGCGCGCCATTACCGGGTATTCGCGGGAGATTTCTTTATGTTTAACCCCGCCTTTATGCGCCGCGACAAGCAGGGCGATATCCACCGTATCGCCTATGCCATCTATGCCGCTTTTAAGGGGTATTAGCTCTGCCTCATTAGGAAGCGCGGCGGCATAAAGTAACTTTTTTGCGGTTTCCGGGCTCCCGCCTTTTATGCTACAGGAATTTATATCCTGTCCTGTCTCGCAGATTAGTTTTGTCCCGTCAGGCAATATTATATCGGTCACGGTAAGCTTATTCATGGTAAGCGTACCAGTTTTGTCGGTGGCTATCATGGTGCAGGATCCGAGGGCTTCTACTGCAGGCATATGGCGCACTATCACATTTACCTTTGCCATGCGCCGCATTGCTATTGCCAATGCAATTGATATCGCAATCGGCAGCCCTTCAGGTATTGCACTTACAGCAAGCCCTACCGACATCATGAATAATTCGTTCATATCCATCTGGCGAAGCAAACCAATAACTATAAGCACGGCTATGGAGACCATAGCGGCTATGGCGATATTACGAGTGAACCTTTTCATGCGGATGATAAGCGGCGGGAGAGAGTCTGAGTGTCTGCTTACCTGTTTTGCAATCTTGCCCATTTCAGTATTCAGACCGGTTGCAATGACAATACCGTGTCCGCGTCCGCGAGTTGCCATTGCGCCTGCGTATGAGATCTCACCTTGTGATTTTTTAACGGGCAGGGATTCACCGGTTAGCAATGATTCATCGCATAGAAGGTCATTGCATTCAAGCAGCTCAATATCTGCCGCTACGCGACTGCCGGCCTCAAGCAACACAACATCTCCCGGCACTATATTTTCAGCGGCGATGGATCGCTGCATGCCGTCGCGCAAAACTATTGCATGTGATTGCTCCAGCTTTTTTAATGCCTGCGCTGCGCGGTCAGCCCTGTATTCCTGAAAGGTTGCAATGATTGCGTTCACAACTAATACTATGGCTATAAATACCGCATCTCCTGCTTCACCAAGCACGAGCGAAACTATCGCTGCTATCAGCAGGATATATATAAGAGGGTCAAGGAATTGCTTTACGAATATGAATGCGATTGAGGGAGGTTTAGCCACGGGCAGCAGGTTGGGACCATATCTTTGCAGATATTCCGCAGCTTTTGCGCTGCTAAGTCCGGAAATTTTATGCTGCTGCGCCACTTGTGAACTGCTCAAATGCGGAAATTGCGTCTGCGGCATACATTAGTGAAGGGCCGCCGCCCATATAGATTGCCATGCCTAACACTTCTTCAACTTCCTGCTTTGTAGCCCCAATTTTTGCAAGCGCCTGCGCGTGAAAGCCAATGCAGCCATCGCAACGTGCTGCAACGCCAAGGGCGAGCGCAATGAATTCCTTTGTTTTTTTATCAAGTGCGCCATCTTTAGTTGCTGAGCCGGAAAGCGCATAAAAACCCTGCATGACATCGGGGATATTCTGTTTCAGCTTCTTGATGTTTGAAGATATGTCCTTTGTTATATCCGAATAGTTCTTTAACATTTTATTCTCCTTTATTGTTTTTGGTTCCAGGGCATCCGCGCCATTATAAGCGCAAGCCCGCACCAGCCGGTAATTCCGGCATTTATCAGGCCTAATGACATTGC
>CAYVII010000129.1:0-4862 GCA_964451475.1 uncultured Rickettsiales bacterium | reverse complement strand
TATTACGCGCAATTCAGGAAAAGGAAATTGACAGGGTGGGTGGTACATCGCCGGTTAAAGTTGACCTGCGCATTATTGCGACATCTAACCGTAACCTTGCCGAAGAAGTAAAAAAAGGCACATTCCGCGAAGACCTACTTTACCGCTTAAGTGTTGTAAATGTTAAGCTTCCTGCGCTTCGTGAGCGTAAGGGAGACGTTATTCCGCTGGCTGAATTCTTTATTGAAAAATATTCAAAAGCAAACGGTGTTGGGGTTAAGCCTCTTTCCGATAAAGCAAAAAAGCTGCTTGAGAGCTATTTCTGGAAAGGTAATGTGCGTGAGCTTGAAAATACCATGCACCGTGCTGTGTTACTGGCCGGCGGCAGTGAGATTGATGATATAGCCATAATGCTTGAGACATCTGACGAAGAGATGGATTACGCGCGTTTGAAAGTGGTTGAAAGTGAGCCTGAAGATACACCGGAAGTGGAAAACAAGAATTTTGTTGGCCGTACGCTGGAATCTGTTGAAAAAGAGCTGATTACAACCACACTTAAAAGCTGTATGGGCAACCGTACGCATGCGGCGAATATACTTGGTATTTCTATCCGTACCCTGCGTAACAAGCTCAAAGAATATAACATGGAAGAAACCGGAACGTAAGATCTGGTCAATGCCAGTTGGGGTTATGAATGGCTGAAGGGGAAGTGAAAACAAACGGTTTCATGAATGTGCTTACTGGTATTGCCAGAAAGCCTGAGATCGCCTTTGCGGTTGCCGTAATGGCAATTGTCTTCCTGCTTATCTTCCCGATACCGCATCAGGTGCTGGATATAATGCTGGCATTTTCAATAAGCCTTTCGGTTGTAATATTAATGACCACGCTTTTTATTGAAAAGCCGCTGGAGTTAAGCTCTTTCCCTTCCATACTTCTTATTTCCGCTATCCTGAGACTTTCACTGAATATTGCCTCTACAAGGCTTATACTTGCGCACGGGCACGAAGGGCCTGACGCTGCAGGTGGTGTCATTCAGGCGTTTGGCGGTTTCGTTATGGGCGGTAACGTGGTGATCGGGGTTATCGTATTCGGTATCCTTACCATCATTAACTTTGTGGTTATCACCAAAGGTTCGGGCAGGGTGGCCGAGGTTTCTGCGCGTTTTAGCTTAGATGCTATGCCGGGTAAACAAATGGCGATAGATGCCGATCTTTCGGCAGGTTTAATAGATGAGGCAACTGCAAAAGCGCGCCGTAAAGAGCTTGAAGACGAGTCGACTTTCTTCGGTTCGATGGATGGTGCTAACAAATTCGTGCGTGGTGACGCAATTGCCGGTCTTTTAATCACATTCATCAATTTTATTGGTGGCGTTATTATTGGCATGGTGCAGAATGACCTTAGCTTTGATGAAGCGCTTCATACTTATTCTTTGCTTACTATCGGTGACGGTATCGTATCACAAGTTCCGGCGCTTATAGTTTCAACCGGTGCGGGTCTTCTAGTTACTAAAGCAGGTGTTGCGGGTTCGGCAGATAAAGCGGTGCTTGGCCAGCTTTCAAAATATCCTAACGCAATGTTCATAGTGGCTGGCCTACTTACTTTTATGGCTTTGTTCATGCCGGGTATTCCTACGTTGTTCTTCCTGCCGATGGCAGGTGGCTTTGCCTGGCTTGGCTGGACAATAAAGAAAAAACAGGATGCGGTGCTGGAAACTGCCAGGGTTGAAGCGGCGGCAGGTGTCCAGCAGGAGCAAAAAGCTTCAGACAAGCCCAATGAGGAAAAAGAAATTGCCAATAGCCTTACGATGGACAGCCTGCGTCTGGAACTTGGCTACGGATTACTTCCGCTTATCAATTACGAAAAAGGCCACCGTATTACTGAGCAAATTAAAGCTCTGCGTAAGCAGCTTGCGCGTGACCTTGGCTTTGTGATGCCTTCTGTGCGTATTCAGGACAATATGCAGCTTGGCGCAAACCAGTATGTTATAAAAGTAAAAGAGATCGAGGCTGGTACAGGTTCAATCCGTCCTGATATGTTGCTTGTTATGAACCCTACGGGTGAGCGTATTGCGCTGCCGGGTGAAGAAACTAAAGAGCCTACTTTTGGCCTGCCTGCAATGTGGGTGGCCGATAATTTGCGTGAAGAAGCGCTGTTTAAAAACTATACTGTAGTTGATCCGCCAACCGTTATTACGACACATCTGACAGAGCTTATCAAAGAAAATATGTCTGACTTGCTAAGCTATGGCGAAGTTCAGAAACTTATTGCCGATATGCCTGAGCAGCACAAAAAGCTTATTGATGAGGTTATACCTAACAATATTACTATCAGCGGCCTGAAATCTATCCTTCAGAACCTGCTTGGTGAAATGGTTTCTATCCGTGACATGCCTTCAATACTTGAGGCGATTTCAGAGGCGACGCAGGTTACTAAAAATATTACCATGATAACCGAGCATGTGCGTATGCGCCTTGCCCGCCAGATATGCGCAAGCCATGTTGGGCCGCAGGGGTACATACCTGTAGTAGCGCTTAGTCCTGAGTGGGAGAAGGAATTTGCTGAAAGCATAAACGGTAGCGGTAATGACCAGCAGCTGGCAATGGCACCAAGCAAATTGCAGGAGTTCATCTCTCAGGTTCGTAAAACATATGATGCATTTGCAATGAAGGGTGAGCTTCCTGTTCTACTTACTTCACCCGGTTTGCGTCCTTATGTGCGTGGTATTATTGAGCGCTTCCGTAACTCTACAGTGGTTATGAGCCAGAATGAGATACACCCTAAGGTGAAAATCAAAACTCTTGGCCAGCTTTAAGCATTTAGCATTTAACATTTAGAATTTAGGAATTAAGATTTTTGCATGGCACTATTTGGCGGCAAGAAACAGCAGGAATTTGATGCGGGGCAGTATTTAAAGCTTTCCCCCGTGGCTTCCTGTTTTACAAACTCTTATGCCGAAGTTCTGGATATAAATACTCCGTTCACCAAAATGCTCGGTGCGGAAGTTAAAAAAGGTTCTAACCTTGATAATATTTTGCCCAACCTGACATCTGCCGAGATTAGTAAAGCTATTAAAAAGCTGGTAATGGAGGAAAGAGAAGAGATTGAGTTTGATATCAAGCTGCGTGGTGAAGGGCAGCGTGTTGCCAATATTATTATTAAATATGCAGGTGAAGACCTGTTCGGCTTGCGTAGCGGTAAGATTTTCTTAGTTACGCTGCTCGATGCAAACGAGAAGGCAAGCTTGGAGCAGAAACTAAACCACTCGCAAAAAATGCAGGCAGTGGGCCAGCTTGCGGGCGGTGTTGCGCATGACTTCAATAACCTTCTGACTGCGATGACAGGGTTTTGTGACCTGCTTTTACAACGTCACCCGCCGGGTGACAGGTCATTCCCTGATATTATGCAGATAAAGCAAAATGCCAACCGTGCTGCTAATCTGGTGCGTCAGCTTTTGGCATTTTCGCGTAAGCAGGTCTTAAAACCAAAGCTTATGGATTTGACTGACAGCCTTTCCGAGCTTTCAAGCCTGCTACGCAGGTTACTTGGCGAGAAGGTGAATCTGCAGGTAAGGCACGGGCGTGATATTGGAAAAATTCTTGCCGACCCCGGTCAGATAGATCAGGTTACCATTAACCTTGCGGTGAATGCGCGTGACGCTATGCCAAACGGCGGTGATCTTATTATCCAGACAAATGATATAACTATCGGTAACAGTAATTCTTTATATGAAGAATTCTTTGCGCCGGATAGTGAAGATAAAATAATTCCGGGTGAATATGTTCTGCTTCAGGTAATTGATACAGGCACAGGTATGCCTAAAGAGGTAATGAACAATATATTTGAACCGTTCTTTTCAACAAAAGAAGTTGGTGCGGGTACTGGTCTTGGGCTTGCCACCGTTTACGGTATAGTCAAGCAATCGGGCGGTTACGTGATGGTAAAAAGCGCCGAGGGAGTTGGTACCGAGTTCCGTATTTACTTTAAGAAAGCTGATGAGAGCGCGATAATTGAAGAGGCGGCGGCTGAGGAAGAAACTCAAAAACGCCTGAGCGCCGACCTGACGGGAACTGAAACTATACTGATTGTAGAAGATGAAGTTCCCGTACGTATATTTGCATCGCGCGCGCTTTCTAATAAAGGTTATAAAGTTATAGAAGCAGATGCGCCGGAAATGGCGCTGGAGCTGGTTGAGCAGAACCGCGGTAAGATAGACCTTATACTTTCTGACGTGATCATGCCCGGCATGAACGGCCCAACCATGGTGAAGGAAATTAAAAAGAATTCACCTGACGTTAAAGTTATATTTATGTCAGGTTATACTCAGGATGCGCTGGATGACAGCGATATTCCGCCGGAAGAGCTGAACTTCCTGCAAAAGCCGTTCACGCTAAAAGATCTGGCCGCGAAAGTTAAGTTAGTTCTTGAAAAATAGACTAATGCTTTTTGCCAGTTCTGCGGGGTCAATATCAACTTCATAATGTTCGGCCAGTTCACCGTCTTTGCCAATTAAATAAATAATAGTTGAGTGATTAAGGTCATATTCTGTTTTGTCTGCCGGAGCTTCCTGCGTGTAGACGTAATATTTTTTATACATTTTTTTAAGTTCGTCTTTGCTGCCGGTATAGCCTTTGATGTTTCTGTTGAAATTGGAAATATATGACTTCAAAACTTCAGGGCTATCACGGTTAGGGTCGGTAGTTACAAACATTACGTGTAGTTTTTCTGCATCCTTGCCTGCAAGGTCTAATGCGGCTGAGATATTTGCAAGTGCCGCAGGGCAAATTGCAGGGCAGTGAGTGAAGCCAAAAAATACCAGTTTTGGTTTGTCGGAAAGTGTGGAGTATATTATTTCCTTATTTTCCTGATTTAATAAAACTATATCA
>CAYVII010000128.1:0-4874 GCA_964451475.1 uncultured Rickettsiales bacterium | reverse complement strand
GTTACGTCTTCAACTGAAACTTTGAATTCTTCAGCAAGGAAATAACGGAAGCGCGCAGAGTCAAGAACCCCCGCCATACCCACAACCATGTTGGTCGGAAGACCTGAAATTTTCTGGAACACTCCAACCATAACGTCAAGCGGGTTGGTAATAACTATCACGAATGCATTGGGAGCATATTGCTTAACACCTTCCGCAACTGTTTTAATAATACCTGTGTTGATACCGATAAGGTCATCACGGCTCATACCAGGTTTACGCGGGATACCCGCAGTAATAATAACAACGTCGGCGTCTTTTATGCCTTCGTATGAATTCGCACCGGTCAGCTTCGCATCAAAACCTTCAATTGGTGAAGACTCAATCAGGTCAAGCGCCTTACCTTGCGGCATGCCTTCGCTAATATCGAAAAGAACTATATCACCCAGTTCCTTAAGGCCCGCAAGATGAGCAAGCGTACCGCCTATCATACCTGAGCCGATTAGCGCGATTTTTGGTCTTTTGTGATGTGACATAGTTTTATTCCCTGTTAGTTTTGTTTTTTTTATAAAAGGAGAAGCCAAATAGGCAAGGCAAATTGTAAAACATGTTTACCAAGTGAGACTTTTTCGCCTTCCGACATATCCAAATCACTAAAAAACCTTGTTTTTCCTTGAAATGTCATAAAACCGTCATAATATTTTAATAGGATGTTAAGCAATTAAAAACAATTAGGGTAATGGCCATGGCTGAAAAAGTCTTAACTACGGTATTCCAGCAGGATTCTAAAGCCGCGCGAGATATTAATACTCAGCCCGCACCTGCCGCGGTTGCTGCAGAAGGTTCTGAAACCCCAATTCAAAAAACCGCAAGGGAAGCATGGGATAAAAAGATTGGCCTTGCCGACTCCAATGGTGATAAAACTATTACCCCTGAAGAGATGAAAAAAGGATTTGAAAAAATCCTTAAGACCGGCACACCGGAACCCGGGCAACATAGGTCAGAATACGCAATGGACGCCGTACGCATTGCCTTCATGCTAGACCCTCAAAGACAGGAACATTTCGTTAAAGACGGCAGCCTTGATATGAAAGGCACCATAAATCAGGCAGACATCCCTGCAACTCTTGAAAAAACAGAGTTTACCAATGCAGAAATTACTAAAATACGTTCAGATGCAATTGCTGCCCACCAAAAATACCGCAGCAAGCCTGAAAACATGAAAATTGCTCTGAATATGACTGATGCATACATAGCTAAATTAGACAGTGACCATAACGGTGATATTTCCATTAAGGAAATGGTTGATCAGGGCTCAGCATCAATTCAGGTTATAAAACCAGAGAACGCAACAAATTATGCATCTGCCAAACCTAAAGCCGAGACCCGAGAAAAGGAATTATACTGGGATGGCGTAATATTCGCAGATAAAGCATGGGATCTTGTAAGGGGTTTTGACACAAATGGCGATGGCATGATCCAGAACACGGAAATACCTGCGAATCCTACAGCTGAGCAAAAAAGTGGCGTTCGTTATGTTACCGATATCAAAACATTCCGCAGCCACCCTGATCCGCAGGCCGCAGTTAATATAGCAGATGCCCGTGAAGTTGCTAACAAGGTATTATATACTCAGGCTGATCTGGAAGAATTCCTAAAAGGAGCTGTATCAAGCCTGCAAAACCATTTAGCAACAGGCAGCATCACAAAAGATGAAGCAAGCGCCTCTTACAAAGAGGCACAGGCACTAGTTGCAAAACTTGGTGATGACGGCATGGCTACTTACTCTGAGATGATAAAGGAAACTGGCGGTACCTCACTTGTTGCCAAAGCCCCTCTTCCACAAACAATCGCCGATTCAAAGAAAGTTACACAGGCAAAATAGTTATCCGCCCTGTATTTTATAGCGGTTTGCTATTTTCTTAACGCTGTTTATTGCAAATAAACATCCCTGATTACAGGAAGCTTGATCTATTTCAGGCCTTTCCAGCGTTTTACCAAACCGGCTTCAATATCAAAATGATCCAGCGCGCGGCCTAAGATATGGTTTATCATATCATCCAGTGTCTTTGGCTTCTGGTACATTGTTACTACCGGAGGCATTATGAAAGCACCCGCATCCGATAGTGCCGCCATATTACGCAAATGCAGTGAATGCAGTGGCGTCTCACGCACCATCAAAACAAGCTTGCGTTTTTCCTTTAGCATAACATCAGCCGCTCTGGTCATAAGGCTTGATGTAACGCCGGTTGCAATTTCACTCATGGTTTTAATTGAACATGGGGCAATTATCATACCCTCGGCTTTAAATGATCCGCTCGCGCATATCGCGCCGATATCTTCAAACTTGTGAACATGGTCAGCCAGTTTTTGCACATCGGAAATTTTATAATCAGTTTCCGCAGCAATAGTTATCTGCCCTGCCCTGCTTGTAATAAGATGCGTTTCAACATCTTTTGCAGCCTTCAAAACTTCCAGCAACCTTATGCCCAGTATTGCGCCCGATGCACCGCTTATGCCTATAATTATCTTTTTCATTTAGCCAGATCTCCTTTACCTCTATCAGGTTTAGAGACTTTTATATCCTGCCTAATCTTAAATGCCAAAGCACCAAATGTCTGGCGGAATGGATGATAATCCTGTTCTATCCTGTCAATATCTGCACCGATAAGTTCATATAACCTTCCCAGCGGCCCTTTATTTTCTGCCGTTGGTGTTCTGTACATATCACGCAGTTCGACAAGCGTTTTAACGCCGTCTCTTATTATTTCTCCCTTCTCACGCGGAACATTACCTCGTTCCGTTGTGGCTAAAGCATCTGCAAGTTGCGTGATACGAAATTTCAAACCTTCAAAATCAAAATCAAAAAAACGTGCGGTCTCAATTTTAAGTTCATCTGTCATACCGCCGATCTTTTTCAAAAACTTCATTGGCCTGTCCGCTCTTCTTGCCTCATCAACCAGCCATGCGTCAGATATGTCTGCAACAGAATTTTCAAATTCCTCCTCCACCCCCCATATTTCAGGGTCATCATTCTGCATTACAGGTTTCGGCTTTTTCACAGCAGGCAAAAATATTATTTCCTCCAAACCAAACTGCTGTGCAAGATCGCGGTTATTTAGCAGCATATTGAAGGCCATCACTTCCCTGAATGCATCCAGATGCGGAGGTATATCACGCAAAAATTGTAAAACAGTTTTATCATAGGGCTTTAAAAGAAGGTCAAAAGGATTGGCACCTTTAGCAAAGAAGGCAATTGGCAACTCTGTTTTTTTAAGTGGCGCAAGACGCGCAAACACTCTAAGGAAGTCACGCAGGTTAAGCGTGGCAATTGCCTGTGGATCAAAAGGAATACGTTTTGGTGTACTGTCTGCCATTGCAGCGCTTGATATAAAGCATTTTTTGCCGTAAATCAATTCCATGACCGCACAAATCCTAAACTTTTCTTATAATAACCACAATATTTCCTATACAAAATGGGGAAGCGGTTCAAAATTACTTGTCTGCGTTCACGGCCTTACCCGTAACGGCAGAGACTTCGACTTTCTGGCAGAAGAACTTTCACCTTATTATACAATAATTTGCCCCGACATGCCCGGCCGTGGCCGCTCTGAATGGCTGGGTGACCATAAGCAATATAATAACAACTACTATGTTGAGCTTACCAAAGCCCTTATTGAAAACCTTGATCACAAACAGGTTGACTGGGTGGGCACTTCCATGGGCGGGCTCATGGGTATGATAGCAACCGCGCTGCACCCTAACCTTATCAATAAAATGGTTCTGAATGATATTGGCCCTTTTATTAGCGCAGAAGGTATGCGCCGCATAGCAACCTACATAAAAGATGAAGTTAAGTTCGCCAGCCTTCACTCCGCGCAGCGCCGTTTCCGTGAAATATTTGCACCTTTCAGAATTGCACAGGAAGAACACTGGCAGCATTTTTTTGAACATGGCTTCCGCGAAACGGAAGGCGGTTACAGCTTTAACCATGACCCGAAGATAGGCGCGGTTTTTAAAGATGAGAACGGCAATATAATTACACTGCAGGAATTTGACCTGTGGAGAATCTGGGATGCAATAAAAATTCCTATGCTGGTTCTGCGTGGTGAAAAATCAGATATTTTAAGCCCTGATGTTTTTGAACGTATGACGCAAAAAGCACAAGGAAAAGAGTTTGCCGGCTTTGGCCACGTACCACCGCTAATTAACTCAGAACAGATTGGAATAGTTAAAGATTTTCTGCTAACGGATAATTAACTATCATCCAATATGTTACGGTCAGGAGATTCTATGGCTAAAATAAAAGCAGACAAATTAGTTTATATTCTGGGCGAGGAAATGGCCCGCCACTCAATGCAACTTGTGCTGGATAACTGGGTAGCACCGTACGTCGATATTTCAGGCTTTGAATATTACTCGCTTTCAGTAGCAGACCGCGCAAATTCTGATGACAAGGTTTTAAAAGATGCGATTGCCGCAGGTAAACGCATCAAGGCAATTTTTAAAGAACCAACAATCACTCCTACTGCCGAACAAATGATAGAATTTGGTTTCGCAGGTAAAAAACTTGGCTCGCCTAACGGCAAAATGCGTCAGGCATGGAATGGTTTTGCAATTTCACGTGACCCTATTTTCGTTCCCGGCCTTGAAGATAAATTCGGTTATAAAGGCACTGTGATTTTTGACCGCCACGCCGTAGGCGGTGAATACCAGGCACTTTACGCAAATAACACAGGCAAAGGTAAGATCAAAACAATTCACATTGCTGAAGACGGCAAAGAAACTGTTTTGAATGATCAGCCCGTTGATAACGGTGATAACGCCGTTGTTACTTACGTGAACGATTATAACAACCTGCCGCAGTTAGCTGCGCATTTCTTCCAGCGCTGCAT
>CAYVII010000127.1:0-4890 GCA_964451475.1 uncultured Rickettsiales bacterium | reverse complement strand
GCGCGCAAGGAATCTGCTTTCAACCTATGATGATATGGCTGAGATGATAAGATTGGGTGCATACCGAAAAGGTACTGACCCGAACGTGGATGAGGCAATACATTATTACCCGCTTTTAGAAGAATTCATTTCGCAGCGTGCATCTGAAAAAGCCAGTCTTTCTGCGGGCTATGCCCGTTTGGCCGAGATTCTTGGAATGACCGAAACACAGGCGGAAAATAAAGAATGAAAAGCCTGAAAACACTAATTAAGCTCCGCAAAGATGAGGTGGATAAACGCCGCAAGGAACTGGCGGAGATAGAAGCGCGTCAGCAGGCATTAGTTGATGAACATACGGCGCTTGAGAATAAAATTGAGCTGGAAACCGAAGCGGCCTCAAACTTCCCCGAAACGGCAGTGACTTTTGCCGGATTCTTAAAAAAAGCACTTAAAAGGCGTGACGACCTGACACGTAATATAATCCAGCTTCAACATATAATAGATAAAAAACGTGACGAGCTGCAGCTGGCTTTCGGCGAGCTTAAAAAGCTGGAGATAGTGCTGGAGAACAAGATAGCCGAGGCCTACAAGGCCGAGCTTAAGCGTGAACAGTTGAAGCTAGATGAGATAGCCGCACGTAATTTACAGATGCATGGCCACGAGCAATAAGCAATTTTTTAACATTTCAGTATTATAATGAATGTTGTTCGCTTGTAACGTCCTGTAAAACATAAGTTTTGCCGGAAAGCAAGCGAAATTGGGGATTCTGGCAAATTTTACTTGCATATCGGATAGGTTGTAATCATGCAAATTAGTGAAATAAGTTGCAGCAAACTTAAAAAAATGTTAACTGTGTCATAATTTCTTAACAAAAAACTGTTAGCATCCGTATAACTTTATAAACAACTACGGCCTAACAAGGCAGAACGAATAAATAGCAGGAGTAAATATATATGGGCAGCATGGGTTATCCTAGGGATTTAGTAACCGGCAAAGAAATTATACCGCAGTTCGATAGGAATGGCCACCTGACTGAACAAAGCGCAAAGCAGGTTTATGAAGCTACGGCCCATACCCAGACAAGATGGGAAGACCTTCAGCCCGCTACGCGTGACTACATGCGCAAACATGCTTATATAGGTGCCGGTATATCCGGTAATACTCTGCCGGGCTCACTTGCAGTATTTGGCGGCGTTACCGTCGAAAAAATGATGAAAGACGGCAGTATCACAACCTTCACTGCCGATATGGCCTATAAAGGTGAGGACCTGATCCTGTTCCAGAAAGACGGCCTTAGCTATGATACCGGTTCTACCAACCAGTTCACTCTTGGTAACCTTACCCTTAAAAACGAAAAACAGATAGCCGATAACGTTTCAAGATACGCAACTGCAACTTTCAGCATGAGTGAAAAACGTGATGGTGACCCGATAGTGGGTCAGTCTGCTTACGGCACTGATACTGTAAGGATGCTAACCGACCTTGTTCCGCGTGCGGAAGGCGGTTTTGGCCTAAAATTTAAATCTGATGACGGTAAAACAAATCTTGGCGGCGGTCTGATAGTTATTGCAGATAATAAACCAAGGATCGGTCTTGAAGGTTTTGCCAGCCAGAGATTTGGTAACGAGAATGATCACCTTGATATTGGTGGCCGTGCCGGTTTCACAAACTACGGTCCGCTGGTTACTGGCGGTGCAAAAGCAAGGGGCGACCGCTGGGATAATGAAGAAGATAAATACAACAGCAAAAAAACTATCGGTGAAGTTAGCGGTAACTACACGCATGGCGTAGAAGGCTCTGAAAGGATAAGCCTTGGCGCAGGTATTGCCCGCGTTAATTCTGAAGCGAATTATGATAAAGCGCGCGCGGAAGGCAAGATCGCGTTTGAAAAAACATATGCAAAACTTCATGCCGAGCAATTCAGCCTTGGTGGCAAAACAGGCCAGTTCGGTGAACTGAAGCTTGGTACACAATATAGTGATCCTAATGATAACTGGACAGCCCAGACATCATTATTTGGCCGCGTATTCAACTTTGACGGCCTTCTGAACGTTGTTCAGGCGGGTGTTAAGCATGAGCACGTGGAAGCAAAGCTGAAACTGCAAAACGGTGAACTTGTAAGTAAAGTTAAAGGCCACGATCTTGAGGCCGGCATAAACTTTGTTGAGGGCGGCGCGATCCTTCCTCACGGTATGGCCACTTTCGTAAAAGAAGAAACCCGCCGTTCTGAACTTGGCAACATTCCTTATATAGAGGTTCGTACAGGCGCAACTACTGAAAGATATAAAGAAGAGCACCAGCGCATTAAAATGTATGACCTTTACCAGTCAGACAAAAAAGGCTGGCAGCAAAATACTGCGGCTATCCAGTCTATCCTTGGTAAAAACTACCAGTCTAGCGAGATATATGCTGAATGCGTGGCAGGTAACTGGAAAACGGCAAAATTCTGTAAAGAAACTTACCGTGATAAAATATCGGGTATCGTAGATGACTTCGCTGCCAACGGTAAAGTGGACAGATGGTTCCAGAGCCGTGAGAACAAAGAGTTCATGCAATATAACCTTGGTGCTACATGGCAGGATGCTTCCAAAAAAGGCCCTGAGTCATTTGCAACAAAACTAATGGCTGCTACTCCTCTTACAGGCGCAGAAATAATTTACGATCCGAAATATGACGGCAATCCGCACATTGAAAAAATGCGCGTGTTCATAGACAGGCACCCTGAAATGAGGAAGCCTGGTTATGCTGCGGAAGGCCAGAACTATGGTGCCCAGCAGGAACTTAGGGCAGATGCACGTGTTGTTGAGTGGAAGCGTGACTTCCAGGCTGACTACCAGCAAATGTCGCTTGTTGCTCAGGACTACCTGACAGGTGATAAAGACGTTGGCGGTATTGGCGGTATTCGCGGTGCCGGTGGTAAGGCGGATAACGGCCTGAAATACGAAGATATTGCAGATAACAGCAAAAGTCTGTTCAAGGGCAAAGATAGTGCTCCATGGGCTAGGCTTGGCGTTTACAACGGTGATATGAGCCAGCTGTCAGATCGTCAGAAAGAATCTTTCGGTGCTACTGCTATTGCCCGCACGATGGTACAGCAGAACCCGATGGCGGCAGACGCTGTTGCGAAATCGCTTGTTTCTATTTCCGGTAAAGATGAGCAGGCAAGACAGGATCTTGCTGCCGCGTTCAGAACAGAGCTGAGCGAATATCGTCGTACCGGCGGTAAATCTACGGGCGGTGATAGGCATCTTGCAAGATTTGCAAATGCCATTGAAGGCCAGACAGAACAGAAATTGTACCAGAGCTATGCACCTCAGACCCTTCCTAAGTTTGAGCAATTCAGCGCAGCTGAAAATCTGGTTATCCAGGACGTTCTTGCAACTAAAGGCTATATGAGCAGAAGCAATATCGCTCCTACATGGAATGATACTTCTAAGCAGGCTCTTGGTGCTTACGTTCGTAAGGAATGCCCGCAGGGCAACATAGTTCACAGCCTGAAGGAAGACGCTGCTGCTATCTATGAGCGTAGTGCTACAAGAACGGGTCAGATAGGCCGCGTTGTTCTTCCGGAAGATGCACCTAAATCTGCTATTTTTGATAAAGTGGCAAATTTTGAAAATGTGGATCTTGCAAATGCTGCATCTCTTAAAAATCTTCCGCGTCAAAGCGCGGGCGCAAGAGCTGTTCAGGCTGCCATCGGCATGCCAAAAGACCTTCAGACAGGTAACTTCCTTGGGATGTCTGAAAAAGCTTACGGCGAATGGCTGAAAAAAGAATTCCCGAACGGTGCGAAAGAGGTAGAAGTTCTTGCGGCTCTTAAAGCAACCGTTAAAGAACAGACAGTGTTTGATCAGATCGCTCAAAGGAAAGATATTGATCTTGCAAATGCCGCATCTCTTAAAAACCTTCCGCGTGAAAGCGCAGAGGCGGTTGCAGTTCAGGGGGCTATTGGCCTTGACCCTAAAGACAGGGACGGCAAATTCGGCAATGGTTCGGAAAAAGCTTACGGCGAATGGCTGAAAAAAGAATTCCCGAACGGTAATCCAAAAGAAGCAGATGTTCTGGCTAAACTAAACCAGACAGCTCAGGCAAAACCTACTGAATGGAACAATTTTGCTTCTATCAGCGCGCGCCATCCGCAAACAGCCGAGGCTATTCAATACGCTCTTGCAAGAGACAGTAAGGGTAAAGCTTCGGCGCAGGAACTTTCTGCGAAGTTTGACTCTGTTGTTGCCGGTAAAGATAGCGAGCAATCAAGGATTGCCCTTCAGAACATGCTTAACCAGAACGGTATGTGCAGGTTCAACGGCCAGATAGTTGACGTTGCTACAACCCGCGAACTCCATACGGCTGTAACTCGTGATGCTAACTACGCTGTGTTCGTTGGTTCTGACCTTGGTCGTACCAAATTCAGCATTGAGGCTACTAAAGGTGCAAACGGCGCATCTGCTGAGCTTCGTCAAATGATTGCCGGAGGTCACAGCACATCTATCCGTAGCCATGAGATAATTGGCGATAAGAAAGAAGTTCAGGAATTTGCATCAAGCCTGCGTGAAAGCATAGCGGCTAAGCATAACTGCCACCCTGATCAGGTTGTGTTCGATGTCAGCTGCAAAAAGACACTTGCTCCTGAAGCGGTTAACCAGATCGATAAACTGCAATCGTCTTATAAATACCAGATCACGGGTGAATTCGCCATCCTTGGCCAGAATCAGCAGGTCATTAAATGTGGTAATGTTCATATCGAAAACCAGATCGATGTTAGCCTTAACACTCCTGGCATCATAATCGGGCCGGGTAAAGTTCCGCCAAAAGATCCACCGGTAATCCCGACACCAACTATTATTCCGGTGCCGAACCCGACTCCGACGCCAACTCCAACTCCAACTCCAACTCCAACTCCAACGCCAA
>CAYVII010000126.1:0-4918 GCA_964451475.1 uncultured Rickettsiales bacterium | reverse complement strand
CAATAGGTTGCTAAGAGGGTAGCCTAATCAACTAATAAGGTATGGCTATGAAAGGTAAAAAATATAGAAAAAAGCTGCCTGCGCTAATATGCGCGGCGCTCTTAATTATGCCTGATAATGTGACGGCGGCAACGCAGGGCAGCACGGGTAATACATCAACAGGTACAGCCAATATAAGTATAACCAAAGCGGTGCAGGCGCGCATTACGGATATAAGCGATATGACGCTTGCGAACTGGAACCCCGGTGACGGTGCCGTAACGCTGTATAGTGATGTTTGCATATATTCATCAACGGGCAGTTATAAAGTTACGGCAAGCGGCAGCGGGTTGCTTGGTATTTTCACCATCAATAGCGGGCTTAACCTTATTGCATATAGTGTAAGCTGGAATGACGGCGGCGTCGGTAATTTAAGCAATAGCGGTTCTTCATTGCTTGCAGGTTTACCATCGGCCGCATTTTCAAACGCGAACAGTTCAAGCACTGATTGCAGCGGCGGCGGCGGTAACGATAATGCGCGTGTAATAGTTGAAGTAAGTGCGCTGGCAATGGGCCTGGCAGCATCAAGCTCAACGCCATATACGGGAACGCTTACCATGGTGGTAAGCCCTAACTGATATGCGCAGTGTAATATTATTCATGCTCATACTTGGCTTTGTGCCTGCAAATGCAGCCGAGGTGAGGGTTACGGGCGTGAATGATGTATCGCTTGGGCAATGGGGGATGAATGACAGTGAAGTAAATGCGCATATGGATATGTGTATTTATTCAAGCGGTAACAGCCCAAGCGGAAGTTACAGCGTAAAAGTAACAAGTAATCATGGCGCGTATGTGCTGAAAAAGGGAGCAGACCAGATCGCATATACTCTGTACTGGGAAGATTCTGCAACTCTTGGCACAAGCAGCGGTACGCAGCTTAGTTACAATGCGCTGCTTACTGCAAGGCGCAATGCGAACACCAACCCCCTTTCACAGCTTTGTTTGCTTATAGGCAATACGGCAAGGCTGTACTTAAAAATTACAAAGCCGGATCTGGAAGCCGCCAGAGCGGGGCTTTATGAGGGGGTCATAAATATCATTGTAAGTAATAATTGATATGAAAAAGTTCTTCCTCCCCTTGATATTTTTAATAATGATGACGGGGCAGGTAGCGGCGGAGATGCGCGTAAAAAAAGGCGTGCCGAAAGGTTTTGAGGATCTGGCAGATTACCAGCAAACTGCAATTACCATTTATTACGGCGGTGATATAATAGGAAATTTTCCTGCAAGTTTTAAACCGGGTTTTGTAAAGCTTGCTGACCCTGCGGCAGTAATTGAGCGTATAGGCAATGTTAAAGACAGAGCATTACTGGAAAATTACCTGAGCGGTGAAGTGCCTGCAAATGCAGCGCTTATATGCAAGAAGCAAAATCCCGCCTGCGGTATCTTAGAGCCTGAAACAGCAGGTTTGATATTCAATGAAAATAATTTAAGCGCTGAAATTTTTATCAATAAAAAACATCTGGAAACAGCAGCGCAAACAAGAGCTGAATTTCTGCCGCTGCCGGCCAACGGATTTTCATCTGTATATGGCATAAGCGGCGCGCTAAGCGGCATTGACGATAATAAACCGAATTTTGCAGTGACGGCAGAATCACTTTATTCATATAATGAAAAAAGGCTGGAGTCCGTAACTTCGGTTTCTGATAAAGGGGCAAGGCTGGATGTTTTGCAGGCCGGAATTGAGCGTGAGGGATGGGGCGGCAGCGCAGGTCTTTTCCGCAGCAGGCCCATGCAACTGCTTGGCGATGCAGATATTGCCGGTGTGGGAATTTATACATCTAACCGTACGGTTATTGATAAACGCAAGACGGAAGGTAATGATGTTATCATTTACTTGCCGCGCCGTGCATATATTTCTATCTACCGTGAAGGGCGGCTTTATTCATCACGTCTTTATGATGCCGGTAACCAGAAGATCGATACTTCGGAACTGCCTGAAGGTGCGTATAATATTTTGCTGAAAGTGCAGGAACCCGACGGAAATTTACGTGAGGAAACACGGTTTTTTGCCAAAAGCCCCGATATTCCGCCACCCGGAAGGCCGGTATATTATGCGGAGGGCGGGCTGGTGCGTAAACCTGCAAATGAAGACAGCGCTATTCCAGAAGTTACCACAGCCCCGCTTGTACGTGCGGGCACAATGCAGCGTATGCGGGATAATATGGGGTTATCTGCAAATGTTGCCCTGCTGGATGACAGGATGGTGGCAGAGGGCGGAAGCTTTTTCGTGCTTGACGGCGCAAAGCTGAATGCGAATGCCATGATATCAAGCCGCGGTGATGCCGGTGCGCAGGCAGGTTATTTTTATTATATTGATAAAGTAAGCGCAGCGCTGGATGCTCGTAAACTATGGGTCAATAAAGATGCCGGCCATGAATATGCCGGATTGCTTACCGATATTACGCAGGCCACAGCATCGGTAAGTTACGGTGTTGATGAAAAGTTATATATCGGTGCGCGCGGAAGTTATTCAAAAACATCATACACTGATGCTTCAACATCTTTTGGCCCTTATGCGGAATGGCGTATATGGCAGGATGGGGAAAGCCGGATGGCATTGAATGCAGATGTTGCACGCAATAATAAAAAAAATGAAGGAAGCCTGATAATGCGCTTCACGCACAAGATCGGCAGTTACGGCGTTAGCGGCACTACAGGACAGGGTTTTGGTAATAACGGCGGTGCATTTGCCAATGCGCGCGGCTGGTATGAGGAAAATGAACCCGGAAGATATTTAGAGGTTGGTACCGGCGTCAACGCAGACAGCAAAACACGATCTGCCGGTGCAGATGCTTACTGGCGCGGCTCTTACGGGCAGGCGCGCGGCAGTGTGCAGCAATCATCCGGTGAAAGAGAGGCGCTTAGTTATGGCGGTAATTTCAGCTTTGGTGCGGCGCAGGGCGGCGGTGAGGTTTTTATTGGCGGCGAAAGGCTGGATAAAAGCGCAATCGCGATTTCCACAAAAGGCGATGCTAAGGGGAAAATGCGTGTTTTTATAAATGGCTCAGAATATTCGGGCGTGAATATCGGCGGCAGCCAGGTTGTTTATTTAAGCCCGTTCCAGACATATTCTGTGCAATTGAAACCTGAAGGCGACGGCATGTTCGATTATGACGGCAATGTGCGCAAAGTTACATTATACCCCGGCAATGTTGCGCGAATGGAGTGGAATGTGAACCGCTATTATGTGATAGCGGCAAAAATTGTGGATGCAAACGGTGCGGCGCTTGCAAATGCAAAACTGCAAAATTCCAAGGCCGGAATAACAACTGATGAAAAAGGGAATTTGCAGGCAGAGCTGGCCGGAAAACATGATATAGAGTTCAGGAGCGGTGACATTATATGCAAAGTAAAGCTGCCTGATACGGCGGATGATAACGGGATAATAATTTACCCTGATGCGCTGGTGTGCAATTAGAATTTTGCTTCAGTATTATTTTTTCCGTCCCAGATAAAATAGGTGACGGGCGTATCCAGAGGAAGTTCGATATTGGCCGTAGTGCCTGCATACACGCGGGTTACGGGCGGTGATTTACATTCATTGCCGCTGCATTGCCGGCCGCTTTGCAGTAAAATATTACTGTTGCCGCTATTGGTGACGGTAAGTTTATTGTTTTTGCGCTCAGCCTTATAGCTAATATTTAAATTCTTTGGACGAACTATTACCAGCACTTCGTAACCTACAAGTATTTTGAGACCTATCTTATCATCATGCTCAACATCATTGATAACTGGCTTGACCACAACACGGTAGATATGTTCCTTATCTTCAGGTTCTTTGAGTGAGACAAACCTGATAACTTTGCGGCTGTTGCCGGCAAGTACGGTTTTGTTTGGTGTTACAAGCAGCCCCGATTTAGTTGCATCATCAATAAGAACGCGTTCCTCCGAAGCGGAGCCTGCGGATATTATCTCGTATATCTCTGCGACCAGATAATCATCAGCGGCTGATACACTTATGGCCTCAATATCTTTCTGGCGGGGTGAATCAGGGGTGAATTCAAGTATCGCGCTGCTAAGCATGAACTCTGCTTTGGCAGGAATATTGAATAAAACCAGTAATATGATTGCTGTAATAAAGGTTTTTGACATATGCAACCCAGAGTTTAGTAAATTGCGGCCAATATTCAAGATAAAGATTAGAAATTAGAAAAATAATGCCTATATATGTTTCATGGGCAAACATTTTTGTGTACCGAACAGCAACCCTGACGATGAAGCTTATAAAAAAGTTCTGTGGGCCGTGTTCATTATAAATAGCGCGATGTTTTTTGTTGAGCTGATAGCCGGTATCAGTGCTGGTTCGGTTTCGCTTCAGGCAGACTCACTGGATTTTTTCGGTGATGGGTTCAATTATGCCATAAGCCTTTATTTGATTGGTAAATCAATAAGCATGCGCGCGAAGGGATCACTTATAAAAGCCGGTTCAATGGTGTTGTTTGGCCTGTGGATACTGGGACAGGCGGTTTACAGGTTCATAACAGAATCAAGCCCGCAGGCTGAGATAATTACAGGTATCGGCGTGCTTGCTTTGGTTGCGAACCTTGTATGTTTTTATCTGCTTTTCAAGTTCCGCAGCGGTGACAGTAACCGCCGCTCGGCATGGCTTTGCACACGCAATGACGTGATAGGAAATTTCGCAGTTATATTTGCCGGTATCGGTGTTTATTTTACTGCATCAAACACTCCCGACCTTGTTGTAGGTACGGTAATGGCGGTAATTTCTTTAGTAAGTGCTATACAAATTATCAGGCATGCAAATAACGAACTTGAGCATGACCATCATAGCCATGAGCAGGGGCATGACCATTGCGGGCATAAACACTAAAAATTTTTCTGGAAATATTTGAAGTTTATAGTAAAAAAAGTCAGAACT
>CAYVII010000125.1:0-4929 GCA_964451475.1 uncultured Rickettsiales bacterium | reverse complement strand
GCAGCTTCAATATGCTGGATTTCGGCAGCTATAAATCTGAAGACGAAGCAAAGAAAAAACTGGAAGAGCTGAAAGCAAAGCATGCGGATACTCTTAAAGGCCTTAACGTGGTTGTTGTAGAGAAAAAAAGCGGCGACAATACTGCATACCACATCAACGCTGGTTTACTTGATACTAAGGAGCAGGCAGTGGAACGTTGCAAATCACTGGTTAGCAAAGGCGTAACATGCCGCCCTGTTGAAACTAGAATGATGATATCTGCGCTTACAAAACCTGCCGAGGCAGAAGCGCCGTTACCACAGCAGGCTGAAGCAGCGCCTTCACCGCTTGTAGAAAAGATCGAACTTCCGCCTGCGCTGAACAAATTCCATGTTGCGCATGAAGACGGAAAAGAAACGGGCGAGAAAGTTGCAAGCTTTGATGCGATTGACGCACCTAAAAAACCTAGTGCCACGAAAGCTGCCGAACCTGAAAAGAAAATAGGTGTTCCAAGCCTGCCTGCAATTGCAAAAGAAGCGCCTAAAGCAGAAACTAAAAACGCTGAAGCAAAAACTGAAGAGAAAGCTTCGAATATCGGCAGTTTTAGCATGGCGAAGAATGAAGATGAAAAAGAGGAAGAAGGCTTCTTCAGCTCATTCTTTGGCAGCAGCGATGATAAAGAGGAAGCAAAGGCAGAAGAAAAACCAAAAGCCGCAGACATTCCGGCTGCAGCAGCACCTAAAACAGAAATTAAACCTGATGTAAAAGCTCCTGAAGTTAAAGCGGCGGCAAAAGCAGAGGCTAAAACAGAACTTCCTAAAATCGAAACTGCGAAAGTTGTACCTGCAAAAGAACCTGAAATCCCTGCATCTATAAAAGCACGCGAAGTAAAAGACCTTCCTGTTATTGCAGCTGCTCCTAAACCTGCTGCTCCTGCAGTTGAGTCCCCTGCAAAACCTGCGGCACAGCAGGTAGCAATTGAAACAGATAACCCGTTAATAGTTCCCACTAATAAAGTAAGAAGAGAGGCAAATACAAACCCTCTTAAACTTACTGATAATGAATCGGCAAAACAAAAAACTATGGAACTTGCCGCTGATAAAGAAGGCACAAGCGGCAATCCTTTAATTGCTCCTAGAAACGCGGCAGTAGTAGCGGCGCCTAAAGTTGAAGCTAAAAAAGGACTGACGAAAGAAGATGTAAAAAAACTTCCGATACTTGCAACTTCAGCTAAACCTGCAGAACTTCCAAAAATGCAGGTTGAAAAAAATGAGATAGCACAGATTGAAGCTGCGGGTAAAACTAAAGAAACAGTTATATTAGAGGCTAAACCAACGAAGAAAAAAGAACTGCCTGTAATTGAGAGCAAGTCAGTAAAAGTTGAAGAACCTAAAGCTGAGCCAAAAATTGAAGCTAAAAAACCTGAACCGAAAATTGAAGTCGCGCAGGAAATAAAAGCTGAAGTTAAGCCTGAGCCTAAAAAAGCAAGCGACATACTTAAACCGCTTCCTGATTTAAGGACTTCGCCTTCTGCACAAACGACGACAGCGGCACAGTCATCTCCTGCAAAACTTGAAGAGCCAAGAATTTCGTTACCAAAACCAACACCAGGAATTGAGAAAGCGCAAGCCGCAGAGCTTGCTACACCGCATAACCTAATGCGCACTGAGCCTGTTCAACAAAAAGTTGCTGAAGTAAAAACGCCTGAAGTTATGACTGCGGTAAAACCTCAGCCGCAGATTCTTGCGGCTGCGCCTCAACCTGCTCCGGCACCTGTTGCTCAAGCTCCTGCATTACAAATTCCGCTAGTAGCACCTAAGCCTGTTGCGCCGGTTGTAACTGCCCCTGCTCCGGTAGTTGCTGCTGCGCCTGCATATCAGCCAGCACCGCAGCCGCCTGTTCAGGTTGCTCAGCCTGCGCCACAATATAATTACCAGCAGCCTGCATTCCAGCCTGCTCCGGTCGCGCCTGCACCTCAGGCACAATATTCTGCGCCTGCTCCGCAGCAAACTTATATTGCAAGCAATGCTCCCGTTACTCCGGTTACGGCACCCGCTGCGCCTGTTTACCCAAGATCAAATAACAGTGTTGTTGTAACTAAAAAATCTTCGCAGCAGCAAATTGCATATCAACCCGCCCCTGCTGCTCCGGTAGCTATGGCACCACAATATATTACGCCTGCTCCGCAGCAAACTTATATTCAGCCGCAACAAGCAGCACAAGCTCCTGTAGCACAACCTGCACCAATCCCTCAGGCACCGTTTGCAACGGCTACGCCAAACCCTTTCTTAGCGCCTAACCAGGTTGTGGTCTCAAAGCCTGCAACTGCGCAATATACACCTGCAAAACAACCGGGTTATTTAGATTTGCAGCCTATCCAGCAAAACCCGCTGATGGCTAGCAATAACTATGTAGCGCCCCAAGCTGTTTCAACTTATTACGAGCAGCCGCAGCAACAAATGCAATATTCTGCACCAATTGCCGATAAACCTATAGGCGGTAAAGAGCTTTGGGTAAATGTTGGTTACTTCACTACACAAAGCGCGGCGCGCGGCTTCTGGAACAGGGTTTCTGCAAATAACCCTGAGATACTTCCTAAATTCCGCATGAAAACTAAACGCCCTGCAGGTAATGCAGAGCGCGTAACTGCAGAGATCGGCCCGATCTATTCATCTAATGAAGCAAACAGTGTTTGTAACATCATTAGCTCTGAGGGGCTTTCATGCGAGGTTAATTCCGGCCTTCGTCAGGCAGGTTCAACCGATAAATACCGCAACTTCATTTCGGGCCAGCGTCATTCTGACCTGAGCTCTGCAAGCGGAGATTACGGCGTCGTCGGTGACGAAGCTTCGAGCAGCAGCTATAACAGCTGGTCTATTCAGCTTGGTACGTTTGACAGCAAGGATGCAGCGCGTAACACGTGGGAATCACTGCGCGAACAAAACCGCGTACTTAACCGTATGGATCCGACGATTGACAGCAAAGACGCCGCTTCACGCCTTCGTCTGCGTGCAGGCAAGTTCAGCTCAACAGAAGCAGCGCAAAGCGTGTGCGAAGAACTTCGCCGCAACTTCGTGAGCTGCATTATTGTAAGGTCTAGCTAGATTTTTCTTCAGTTTCGGCGTCTTCCAGCAATTTTTTGATATTGCTGCGGTGTCGCCATGTTATTAGCAGGCCAAGCGCCGTAATGACCGAGTATGTTAGCTGGTCAAAATAATATAGCGCAAAGAACGGCACGATATTAAGCGCTGCCAGCGCTGCCACTGCGGAAATGCGGAACATGAAAAATACTAACAGCCATATTGCCGCCGTTACCAACCCAAGCACAGGGCTTATGGCGAAATATGCGCCCAGTGTTGTTGCCACGCCTTTGCCGCCTTTGAATTTTAAAAATACCGAGAAGCAATGGCCAAGAATTGCCGCAACTGCGCCCCAGATGCCAAAGAAGTAAGCGGCTACAAAACCTTTAAGGGCATCCAGCACCAATGTTATAACGCCAAGTTTTTTACCGCCTACGCGCGCCATGTTGGTTGCACCGGGGTTGCCTGAGCCTTGTTTTGTTATATCACCCACGCCGCCAAGCTTGCCAACTATTATGGCGAAAGGTACACTTCCTAATAAATAACTAATAACTAATCCAATAATATCAATGTCATTTGACATAAACGCAGCCCTTTAATAAAAAAATATAATGAAGGAATTATATAAGATTAGCGAAGATTTCAAAGGAAAAGCAGAAACTAGTTTTGCCGAGTACGAAAAGTTATATGCAGAATCTGTAAAAAACCCTGAGGTTTTCTGGGCGAAAGAGGCGGAGCGCCTTAGCTGGACCAAAAAATGGGACAAGGTAAAGAACACCAGTTTTAAGGGTGATGTTTCAATCAAATGGTTTGAAGGCGGTAAGCTGAATGTTGCTTATAACTGTATTGACCGCCATTTGGCATCACGCGGCGAGCAGACCGCAATTATTTGGGAAGGTGATAACCCCAATGAAAGCCGCATAATAACTTATAAAGAGCTGTATGACGAAGTTTGCAAACTTGCCAACGCGCTTACAAAACTTGGCGTAAAGAAAGGCGACCGCGTAACAATTTATATGCCTATGGTGCCTGAGGCGGCATATGCAATGCTTGCGGTTGTGCGTCTTGGCGCTGTGCATTCTGTGGTATTTGGCGGCTTTTCACCCGATTCTATTGCTAACCGTATTGATGACTGCCAGAGCGATTTTGTTATTACGGCCGATGAGGGCCTGCGCGGTAGCAAAAAAATTCCGCTAAAAGCAAATGTGGATGCGGCGCTTGGCAAGGCGGAACATAAAGTTAAAAGTGTTGTTGTACTAAAGCGTACTGGCGGCAAAGTTGAATGGAACGAAGGGCGAGACCTTTGGTATCATGACATAACCGCTAATGAGGCAGCTACGCATGAGCCGCAAAGTTTTGATGCGGAAGACCCGTTATTTATTCTGTATACATCAGGCTCAACAGGCAAACCTAAAGGCGCGCTGCATACAACAGGCGGTTATTTGCTGTTTGCGGCAAGTACGCACCAGCATGTGTTTGATTACCGCGAGGGTGATATTTACTGGTGCACGGCCGATGTAGGCTGGGTGACCGGACATAGTTATATTTTATATGGCCCGCTTGCGAACGGCGCTATTACGCTGATGTTTGAAGGCGTGCCGACTTACCCTGATGCATCGCGCTTTTGGCAGGTTATTGATAAATACAATGTGAATATATTTTACACTGCGCCGACGGCGATACGCTCTCTTATGGCGGCAGGTGATGAATTTGTTACGCGTACCAGCCGCAAGTCACTCCGCGTTCTTGGCAGTGTTGGCGAGCCTATAAACCCTGAGGCATGGCGCTGGTATCATGAGGTTGTTGGCAACTCACAATGCCCTATCGTTGATACATGGTGGCAGACAGAAACGGGCGGGCATTTAATTAC
>CAYVII010000124.1:0-4944 GCA_964451475.1 uncultured Rickettsiales bacterium | reverse complement strand
CAAAAGAAGCCTGGGCAAGCCTTACAGAAAGCTATTATCTTGAGGTTAGGACTATAGAAGCTGAAGAAAATGACGACTGGGAAATTTATAATCTGCAGGAACTTGAAAGGGCAAAGCAGAGAATGAACCAGAAAAACAACGATTAAAAGAAAATAGAAATGGCAAAAAAACCTACTAATAAACCGGCTCCTAAGGCAGGAAAATCATTCCTTGGTACAATCAAAAAAACTCTGCTGAAAAAAATTGCGCATCAACCTGCAACGGTAAAACAATCCGCTAAAAAGCCGGTCAAAAAAGTTGCGGCAAAACCTGCCCCTAAAAAAGTAGCGGCAAAACAAAGTCCTGTAAAAAAGAATATTCCTGCCGCAAGCAGAAAAGTACCGGCAGCTAAAAGTACTGCAAAAGTTGCTGTAACCAAAAAGCAATTGCCCGTGAAAGCGGCGGCCAAAAAGGCCGCGGCCGCGCCTGAGGCAAAAAAAGCGGTTGCAAAGATAGCCACACCAACTAAAAAGCCACTTCCTCCTACAAAACAAATAAGCATCAAAGAAGAGAAAGTGCCAGTATCAGTTACAAAGTCAGTCAGCAAAGCAGCAAAGAGTGCCGCTCCAAAAAAAGAAGCAAAAGAAGTAAAAGGTAAAACCGAAAAAGATAATGCAGAGCAGGATCCGGTCAAACTTGCTTTGAAGAAAGCTTTAGTGAAAGGCAAAGAACGCGGCTTCATTACGTTTGATGACGTAAACCGTCTGCTTCCTGCAGATAAATTCGCGCCGGAAATAATTGATGATTTCCTTTCAAAACTTCAGGACGCAAACATACAGGTTGTTGAAAGCGGCGATGAAGCTATATCAAAAGATGAAGACGCGGCTGAAGAAGCTGAAGAGAAAGAAGATAACCTTGGTAAAACAGATGACCCTGTACGTCTTTACCTGCGTGAGATGGGCGGTGTTGAGCTGCTTAGCCGTGAAGGTGAGATCGAGATCGCGAAACGTATTGAAGACAACCGCGATAAAATGCTTTCAGGCCTCTTCGAAACTCCACAGGCATTGCGTACGCTTATAAAATGGCGTGATGAATTGTTTGAAGGCAAGCTTCTGCTTCGTAACTTCCTTGACCTTGATGCAACTTACGGCGCAGGCCCGGGTAACATTGTTGAAGTTGACCACGCTGCAATAGCTGAGCAGAAAGAACAAGAGCTTGACCGTAAAGAACGTGAAAAGCAGCTTAAGAAGAAATCTAAATCAGCGGCAGATGAAGAGGAAGAAGAGGAAGATGAAGAAGAAGAAGCTTCATCAGAAGAATCGGGTGATGATTTTGACGACGCGAACGTATCGCTTGCTGCAATGGAAGAAAAACTTATCCCCATTGTGCGCGATTCCCTTGATAAGGCTGCAGATGCCGCAAAAGCGCTTCTGAAGATACAGGATGCAAAACTTGATGCCGTTCTGGAAAATGTTCCGCTAGAAGAAAAACTGCTAAAAAAATACGAGAAACAAAAAGGCGAACTTCTTGAGGCTTTAAAAGAGCTGCGTTTTGACGGCACTGTAATTGACCGTGTATTGCAAGACCTTTACTCCATGAACCGCGAGATAATTTCTATTGAAGGTGAACTTATGCGATCTGCCGAGAAGCATAAAGTTAAACGTATGCAGTTCATTCAGGAATATGCAGGCCATGAGCTAAATAAAAAATGGCTGACAAAAGTTGCCAAGATAGGCAAGCCATGGAAAGAATTTTCTGAGAAAGAGAAAGATTTCTTTGCTTCTACGCAAAACCGCCTGAAAGAGATCGCACACAAGATAGGCCTTGACGTGGGCGAGTTCAAACGCCTTGTACAGGTTGTTCAGAAAGGTGAGCGTGACAGTAATCAGGCCAAGAAAGAAATGATCGAGGCGAACCTTCGTCTTGTAATCTCAATCGCGAAAAAATATACAAACCGCGGCCTTCAGTTCCTTGATCTTATTCAGGAAGGTAATATTGGCCTTATGAAAGCGGTTGATAAGTTTGAATACCGCCGTGGCTACAAGTTCTCTACCTATGCAACCTGGTGGATACGTCAGGCTATTACTCGTTCAATCGCCGATCAGGCCCGCACTATCCGTATTCCGGTGCATATGATCGAAACTATCAACAAGATAGTACGTACTACGCGCCAGATGCTACATGAATTTGGCCGCGAACCTACTCCGGAAGAACTTGCGGTTAAGCTTGCAATGCCGGTGGATAAGATCCGTAAAGTGATGAAGATCGCGAAAGAGCCTATTTCCCTTGAAACTCCGGTTGGTGATGAGGAAGACTCACAACTTGGTGACTTCATTGAAGATAAAAACGCGGTTCTGCCTTTAGATGCAGCCATCAACAGCAACCTGCGCGAGATAACCACTCGCGTTCTTGCGACCCTTACCCCACGTGAAGAACGCGTTCTGCGCATGCGTTTCGGTATAGGGATGAATACAGACCACACTCTTGAGGAAGTTGGACAACAATTTTCGGTTACAAGAGAACGTATTAGACAAATTGAAGCAAAAGCGCTACGTAAGCTTAAACACCCAAGTCGCTCGCGTAAACTCCGCAGCTTCCTGGATAACATGTAAGGAAAAAATAATATGATTAAAAAATCAATCATGGCTGTTGCTGCGGTGAGCCTACTTGCTGCATGCCAACCACAACAGGTTTCTGATGAGCAAATTGAGCAAGTCGTAGCCAAATACATAAAAGAACACGGTGATGAAGTTCTGGCATCTGTTCGTGCAGCTGCACAAAAAGGCGGCCAGCAAGGTCAACAAGGTGGTCAGCAGGCTTCGGATCCGGCCGCTGAAAAAGCAAACATTGCAAAAATCATGCCGAAACTTCTTGATGCATCTCACCATGCAACAATCGGCGATAAAAACTCTAAAAACATTGTTGTAGAATTCTATGACTATAACTGCGGCTACTGCAAAAAAGCCCTTGAGACAGTGCTAAAACTTGCTAATGAGGACAAAGCAAGGGTTATCCTTGTAGAACTTCCGGTTCTTGGCCCTAACTCTGAAGCAGCGGCAAAAGCTTCTACAATTGTTAACACACTTGCTCCTGAGAAATTCATGGAGTTCCATAAAGTGATGCTTACTAACAATGAGCTTCAGGGAGATGCAAAGATCGAAGCGGCAGTTAAAGCTGCAGGTATCAGCGTTGAGAAATACAAATCTGAACTTTCAAACCCTAAATATGATGCTCTGATCACTGAGAACCGTACGCTGGCTTCACAAATTGGCCTGCGCGGCACTCCAAGCTTTATAGTGAACGATAAGCTTATCCGTGGCGCACAGCCATATGAAAGCTTCAAAGCGGCACTTAAAAAGTAATGGCTCTTAAAGCACCAAAACTACTACCTAACGGCGCTCCCCGGAGCGCCGTTATTTTATTGCACGGCCTTGGCGCTGACGGTGCTAACCTGCTTGATATTGGTAATGTTCTGTCTGAAAATTTTCCCAACACCGCCTTCTATTCCCCTAATGCACCTTTTGACTTTGATATGATGCCCGGTGCAGGTTACCAGTGGTTCTCACTTACCAACTGGAGTCCTAAAAGTATGCTTGAAGGCGCCAAAACAGCAGCTCCTTATCTGAATAAAATGATTGATGATGTTAAGGAAGAACTTGGCCTGGAAGACAATAAAATTGCGCTTATCGGTTTTTCGCAAGGCACCATGATGGCGCTTTACACAGCATTGCGCCGTCCGCAAAAAGTTGCCGGCATAGTAGGTTTTTCCGGCGCGCTGATAGCACCTGAACTAGTAGCTGTGGAAGCTGTTTCAAAACCCGATATATGCCTTATACACGGAGCTATGGATATGGTTGTACCTTATGCCGCGCTTCATATGGCGGAAACATCATTAAAAGCAGCGGGGTTAAAAGTGGAAACACATACACGCCCGTATCTTGACCACTCAATTGATATGGAAGGCATAAACGCAGCAGGCAAGTTTCTTGCAGCGCGTCTTTAGAAGCGGCTCATGCTGTAATGATCTTTCCAAGCAAATAATAAAGGGAGCTATATAGCTCCCTTTATTTTGATCAGATATGTTGACCTATGCCGCTTTTGTGCTGCCGTTAGTTAGCTCTGCGCATGCTTTCGCGATACGGTCACATGCATCTGTCAGGATCTTTTCTGAAGTTGCGTATGAAATGCGGAAGTATGGGTCAAGGCCGAATGCAACACCCGGAACAACCGCAACGCCAACGCTTTCAAGCAGGTAATTGCCAAGGTCATTACTATTGTTGATAACTTTACCTTCGGGTGTTTTCTTGCCAATCAGGCCTTCGAATGAAGGGTAAACATAGAATGCACCTTCAGGCGTCTGGCATTTGATGCCCGGTATTGCGTTCAGTTTAGCAACTACAAGGTCACGGCGTTTTGCAAAGTCTTTTCTCCAGTCAGCAAGGAAGCTCTGGTCACCGTTTAATGCTGCAAGCGCTGCTGCCTGAGATATTGAAGATGCGTTTGAAGTAGACTGGCTCTGAAGCATATCCATTGCTTTGATCAGAGCTTTATCTCCGCCTGCGTAACCAATACGCCATCCTGTCATTGAGTATGCTTTAGAAACGCCATTAACAGTAAGTGTACGAGGTTTTAGCTTTGGTTCAACTTGCGCGATTGTTACGAATTTGAAGTTATCATAAATAAGGTGCTCATAGATATCATCAGACATAACCCAAACATGCGGGTGTTTTAGAAGAACTTCTGCAAGCGCCTTAAGTTCAGTTTCAGTGTATGCCGCGCCTGTGGGATTTGACGGGCTGTTTAGAATAAGCCATTTAGTTTTCGGAGTGATAGCTTTTTCAAGCTGCGCAGGAGTCATCTTGAAAGTGCCATCGCATTCAATGAAAACAGGAACGCCGTCACAGAATGAAACAATATCAGGGTAAGAAACCCAGTACGGAGCAGGAATAATAACTTCATCACCCG
>CAYVII010000123.1:0-4973 GCA_964451475.1 uncultured Rickettsiales bacterium | reverse complement strand
TTACGGCGGGCGCTTTTTCTTGATATGAGGAGACTTGTCCATTAGCATGGACATATGAATATTAATAATGCACTCATGGCATTTTATGCCTTGTCCCAAGAAACCCGTTTAAAGGTTTTTAAGATACTTGTTGAATATGGTAAAACTGGAACGCCGGCCGGTACAATTAGTGACCGACTCAAAATGCCGCATAACACTCTTTCATTTCATCTTAGTAACTTAAACCACGCCGGATTGGTTACTTCCCGCAAAGAAGGCCGCTCAGTTATTTATTCTGCAAATACTAAGGCCATTGAAGGGTTGATTGGTTACCTGTCAGAGAATTGCTGCGTGCTGGATAAAAGCGAGGATGATTGCTGCCCACCCGCGAAGCCTAAGAAAAGGAAAAAGAAATGAAGCAGGTTTTGTTCCTATGCACAGGTAACTCATGCCGCAGTATTTTAGCAGAAGGCATTTTAAGTCACTATGGAGGTGGTAAATATATAGCACATAGTGCTGGCAGCTTCCCAACTGGCAAAGTGCATCCAATGGCCTTAAAAACTCTTGAAGCAAACGGCATCAAGCTGGATAGTCCGCGCAGTAAGTCGTGGGATGAGTTCAAGGATAAGCACATAGATTTGGTTGTGACCGTTTGCGATAATGCGGCAGGTGAAGTTTGCCCGGTATTCCCCGGCAAGCCATCCAAGCTGCACTGGGGTATGCCAGACCCGGCGCATTTTGAAGGAACGCCAGAGGAAATAGCGGCAGAGTTCCAGCGGGTTTATAAAATGCTGGAAGAAAAAATAATGTCATTCCTGGGGGAAAATAAGTGAGCAATCTGAAAATCTTCCTGACATTTCTTCGTTTTGGCTTTCTGGCATGGGGTGGCCCTGTGGCGCAAATTTCGATGATACGGGAAGAACTGGTTGATAAACAAAAATGGATAAGCGGTAATAAATTCAACCGAGCCCTTGCCGTTTATCAGGCTTTGCCGGGGCCGGAAGCGCATGAGATGTGTGTTTATATGGGCATGGCCAAAGCTGGAAGGCTTGGTGGGTTTTTAGCTGGGCTTGGCTTTATGTTGCCGGGTTTCTTGCTTATGCTGCTGCTTTCATATTTATATACTAAACTGGGCGCTGCCAGCCTTCTGGCATTGTTTGTGGGAGTTATTCCGGCGGTAACGGCATTAATTACAAGAGCCGCACATAAACTTGCCAAAAATGTTCTAACCAATAAACCGCTTGTTATTGCAGGTGCGGTTTCGGTTCTGTTTACGCTGTTTAACGCGCATTTTATTCTGGTTTTCCTGATATGCGCCATGTGGAACTGGCTATGGGTAAGGGGTAGGCAAAACACAGCATGGGTAATTCTTGTAACTTCAACAATATTTGCAGTGTTTTTCGGGCTGGTAATAAGCACGGAGATAACAACTGGCCATGAACAGAATAATTCCGGTTTGCTTAACTTGTTTATTGAAGGTTTAAAAGGTGGGCTTCTTTCATTCGGCGGTGCTTACACGGCCATCCCCTTCCTGCAAGATAGTATGGTAGCTAATTATAAAGGCATTGATAATGCGGCCTTCTTAAATTCAATCGGGCTTTCCGGTGTAATACCTGCGCCGCTGATAATCTTTGCAACTTTTCTTGGCTTTGTTGCAGGCGGTTTCGGGGGGGCGATAGTTATTACAATAGGCATATTCCTTCCCGCTTTTTTGTTCACTTTGGTGTTTCATAAAAGGCTGGAAGTCCTTATTGAACATAAACCCGCCCATGCTTTGCTAGATGGAATATCGGCTGCGGTGGTTGGCATTTTAATAGTGACGGCAATGAAAATAATTATTGCAACAGTAAACAGCCCTGTAGCAGTTCTTATATTTGTAATTGCACTAGCAGGATTTTACCTGTGGAAGGCTAGATGGGCAATTCCTGCAATAATAATTTTTAGCGCAGTTGCCGGGTATTTTCTTCAAGGAGTATTATGAATAACTTTGAGCGTTATCTTTCCGTATGGGTTGGGCTAAGTATTGCTGCTGGTGTATTATTAGGTATTCTCATGCCTTCTGCATTCCAGCAAATAGCTGCGCTGGAATATGCCAATGTAAACTTTGTAGTAGCTGTTCTTATATGGGTGATGATTTACCCCATGATGGTAAACGTGGATTTTTCCACTATCGGGGAAGTTGGCAGGAAGCCAAAGGGCTTGATAGTTACTTTCATTGTAAACTGGTTCATTAAGCCGTTTAGTATGGCTGCACTTGGCATATTGTTCCTGCAACATATCTTTGCTGATTTTATCCCCGCAGATGATGCCAAACAATATGTGGCTGGCTTGATATTACTCGGCACTGCGCCTTGCACTGCAATGGTATTTGTTTGGAGCAGATTGGTTAAAGGTGATGCCAATTACACGCTGGTGCAAGTTTCCTTAAATGACCTTGTAATGATATTTGCCTATGCGCCGATAGCGGCGTTCCTGTTAGGTGTTACCAATATTGTAGTGCCTTGGGAAACTTTGCTGCTTTCAATCCTGCTTTATGTGGTTATCCCGATTGCGGCTGGTTACATAACCCGCAAGCAGTTGCCCAAAAAGAAGCTGCAAGGCTTGCTAGACCATCTTAGGCCGTATTCAGTATTTGGCTTGCTGGCAACAGTTGTGCTGCTATTCGGTTTTCAGGCCAATGTGCTGCTGGCAAAGCCGCTGGTCATTCTGATGATTGCCGTTCCTATCTTACTGCAAAGTGTGGCAATGTTTTTCCTGACATATAAATGGCTTTGCAAGATGAACTGCCCGCACAACATAGCCGCACCTGCTGCCCTTATAGGCGGCTCAAACTTCTTTGAGCTGGCGGTAGCGGTTGCTATCAGCCTGTTCGGTCTAAACTCTGGCGCAGCCTTAGCAACCGTGGTTGGTGTTCTGGTTGAAGTTCCTGCCATGCTGTGGCTTGTGAAGATTGCGAATAAAAACAGGTAATTAATAATTCCTTAGCAACTAGAGCATATTATGCTAAGCCTATGGATATGCGTAAGTTCATTATATGCCTTGTCAGCGCAATCAGCATCTTTACCGCTTCGGTGGCTGAGGGTTTTTGCTGCGTTGAAGATAAAGGCTCATGCGAAACTTCACAGGAAGAACATTCTCATGAACAAGGTGATGAACATTCGCAAAAGGATGTTGGCTCACATTCCTGCTGCCATGCGCATCATGTTACTATCAGGGCAGAGAAAATAGCAGTTGCAGAACCGATAGGTATTCAAACAAATTATTCTATCATCAATAAGCAGCTTATAACTCAGCATGAAGCTGGTGTCCTTTTAGAGCCTCCCTCACGCGCTTAGATTTTGACGGGCGTATTATGCCCATTGTTCAATCAATCTAAGTATTCACATGAAAAATATTATATTAGCATGGCTTCTGGCCATGATGCTTCCAGCGCAAAGTTTTGCAGTTGAAAGCAAAGAAAAAGAGCCTGAGTCTATTAAAAAGGAAATTGATGCGCTGGAAAAAAAGTCAGTCACGCCATCATTTACTTTAGAAGATGCAGTAAGCAAGGCGCTGGAAAATTCCCCGCGCATACGGGCATCACAAAGTGTAATTGATGCCGCTAAAGGCGGTGTTACGCAGGCTGGGCTTTATACCAATCCAAGTATTGGCGTTGACGCTGAGAATATTGCAGGCACTGACCAGTATAGCGGTATTAACTCTGCTGAAATAACTTACGGCGTTTCACAAACTATAGAAATTGGCGGTAAGCGTGTGGCGCGGCAGAATGTAGCTGAGCGTGAATTAGCGATAGCTGGTAAGGAATATTTGGCAAATGGCCTTAATTTAATCCGTGATGTTGAGCTTGCTTATAATGAAGCGGTGGCAGCCAAAGAAGGTCTTGAGCTGGTGCAAGAGCAACGCAAACTTTCTAAAGATGTCCTTAAAACTGTAACAGGCCGTGTGAATGAAGCAGCATCACCGCTCATTCAAAAAAGCCGCGCGGAAGTTGAGTATGCAAGTTCGGCAATAACTTTGGATAAAGCTCAAAAGCGTTATGAGTTGGCGCTAAAAAATCTTGAAACACTAACTGGCGTTCCAGCAGGGAATTTAGATACTGAAAGTTTTTATAAAGCCGAAGAACCACTTAAAGCAAAAGCAGATAAGACACTAAACCCCGATTTTACTAAGCTGGATTTATCAATTGAAAAAGCTGCGGCGTATGCTGAACTGGAAGAAGCCAATGCCATACCTGACCCAAGCGTGAATTTGGGAGTGCGTGATTTCCGTGATACAAATGACCAAGCGTTTGTGCTGGGCGTTTCAATACCAATTCCCGTGTGGAATAGTAATCAGGGCAACATTGCTCGTGCGCGTTCAGAAGTTACCCGCATTGAAGCAGATAAGAAACAGGCAGAGCTGGATTACAGTATCAAGTTAGCAAATGCTGAAAGTGAAATGGCAAGCAGCTATGTGCGTATCAAAACCTTAAAAGGTGATGTAACCCCATCTGCTAAAGAAGCATTCAAGCTGGCACAGCAAGGTTATAAACTGGGGCGGTTCTCTTATATGGAAGTGCTGGATGCACAGCGCAGTCTCTTTGATGTAAAGAACCAGTATTTAGATGCGCTGAAAGATTACCACGCTGCCAATGCTGAAATTGAACGCCTGACGGCAAAACATTTAGACAAACTTGAAAATAAGAAAACTGAGGTAACTGCAAATGAATAGAAAAATCATACTAATAATTGCCTTACTGCTAATTGCAGGTGCGGCATGGTTTGTGATTGATAAAACTTCGCACGGAGAGCATCAACATGATGAACACCGCCATGAACATGGCGAATCTGGCCATCAGGAAGAGCATGATGAAGGCAAAGATGAGCATGGTCATGAACATGGTGAAGAGGAACACAGTGATGCGACAACTATCAGCCCAGAAGCAGCAAGAAACCTGCAAATTGAAGTTATGCAGACAGCAAGTGGAGTGGTGCAGGAAACTATTACGTTAACTG
>CAYVII010000122.1:0-4988 GCA_964451475.1 uncultured Rickettsiales bacterium | reverse complement strand
TATTGATTTTGCCACCACTCTTACACCTAGCGAGATAATTGAAAGCTTTGAAAATGCGGGCGTGCGTTATTTGACAACCGGCATACAGCACGGTTCTATCACCGCAATTTACAATAATAATTCCTACGATATCACATCACTTCGCAAAGATATAAAAACAGACGGCCGCCACGCAAAGGTGCAATATGTTGATGACTGGGAAGTTGACGCCGAACGCCGCGACTTCACGCTGAACGCGCTTTACCTTGATGCAAACGGGAAACTTTATGATTACTTTGGCGGCATAGACCACCTGCGCGGCGGCAAAGTTGTTTTCATTGGTGACCCTGAACGCCGCATAAAAGAAGATTACCTGCGTATATTACGCTATTTCCGCTTCCTTGGCATATTCGGCAAAGGTGACCCCGATGATATGGTTGCGCGCACTTGCGCGCGCCACGCAAATAACCTGAACAAACTTTCAGGCGAAAGAATCCAGTCTGAGATGCGTAAGATACTGACAATGTCAAATGCAGATCAGGTTCTGCAGAATATGCAAAATTACGGCATCCTGCATTTTATTTTCCTTACGGATGTTGACTTAAGCGTGCTTGGCAACCTCATGCGCCTTGAACAAAAACCGGAATTCATCCGCCGTCTTGCCGCAATTAAAAATTACAGCATCCCCGAACTGGCTGAACGCTGGAAGCTTTCAAGCGCCGATCATAAATATTTGAAGATGGCAAAGCAGGATGCAGATTTCTCTAACCCTAAAATTGCCCTGCGCCGCCTTGGCCCGGAAAAATTCATTGATACTGTTCTGCTCACCGCCGCCGAAGGCAAGCTGAACTATAATGTGGAGGAAATGATAGAATTTGCCCAGAACTGGCAGATCCCCAAATTCCCTATTGTCGGCAAAGACGTGCTTGCGCTTGGCCTTACCGAAGGCAAGGCGATTGGCCAGATATTAGTACGCCTTGAACATTACTGGGAAGCAAACAACTTCCACTACACCCGCGAAGACCTGCTTAAAAGGCTAAAACACGAGGTTGAAGACCATATCAAACGTATGGAAAAAGAGGCTACCCGTGAAGTGGCTTTAAGAAAATCCATTGAAAATGAGCTTAAAGCCAAAACCGCAGTAGAAAATACCTCCAAGCCGTCAGAACCCGTTTTTGGCAAGCAACCTGCTGAAATTAAACCGCTTCCTAACACTCCCGGCCCTAAACCCATAAAACCTGCCACCGCACCCGCAACCCAAGATAGCTAATTATTAATGATTGGCACGTTAATTGCTTAATTCTTTTTAAGAAAAAAAGCAAAAAAATCTTTACAGATGGTTAATAATATGTTAATGTTAGCTAGAATTAAAAACAAATTTGGGGGAGTTTTTAAATATATGTCGGCAGAGATCATCAAATTAAAATTACCTGAACGTCAAGCTAGTACAGGTCACCCTTTACTAAGCATGTTCATGGTTCGCAGACGCGATAAATTCAAAGTTATAACCAACCTTGCGCAGCTTAGCCCGCAGGAACTTATAACTGCACTGGTACGTGACGCCGTATGGCAGGAAAAAGAAGAAGCAATGAAACGAATTGCAGACTTCTAAGAAGAAAATTTGAGTTAGTTGTTCAATAACAAAGAAGCCCCAATCAGGCCTTATTGCTTCCCCCCCAAGTGACCAACACTTCTAGCAGTAAGGCTCTATTGGGGTTTTTTGTTGCCTTGAACTTAGCGAATTTAAGCATATGTTCCCTGCTTCTTTTGCTTGACCCCCTGCACCTTTGCTTTTAAAAACCAAACATATTATGCAAACTTTCAAAACCATTGATGATATTGAGGTTTCAGACAAACGCGTATTCCTGCGCGCTGACCTTAATGTGCCGATCGTACACGGCAAAATATCTGACATGACCCGCATAAAACGCGTAAGCAGCACAATAACCGAGCTGCTTGACCGCGGCGCAAAAGTTATTGTTGCCAGCCACTTCGGTAGGCCTGACGGCAAATTCAACCTTGAATATTCACTAGCTCCTATTGCCGACGGCCTTTCAATAGCCACCGGCCGCGAAGTTAAATTCGCCGTTGATTGCGTGGGCATTGAGGCTGAAAAAGCAGCAAATAACCTTGCCGAAGGTGAGCTGTTACTACTTGAAAACCTGCGCTTCCATGAAGGCGAGGAAGGTAATGACCCCGCATTTGCAAAACAACTTGCGGCTTTGGCCGATATTTATGTGAATGATGCATTCTCTTGCAGCCACCGCGCGCACGCATCAATAGTTGGCGTGGCACAATATCTGCCCGCAGTTGCAGGCCGCCTGATGCAGGAAGAGTTAAGCAACCTGGAAAATATTTTAGGCACTCCGCAAAAACCCGTTGCCGCAATAATCGGCGGCTCAAAAGTTTCAACCAAACTTGCCCTGCTGGAAACATTGCTGAATAAAGTTGATGTAATGGTGATCGGCGGCGGTATGGCAAATACCTTCCTGAAAGCTAAGGGGCTGAATATCGGCACTTCGCTATGCGAAGATAAGATGCTTGATACCGCAAAAAAGATAATGGAAGCGGCAGATAAAAAAGGCTGCAAAATTGTTCTGCCTGTTGACTGCGTGGTCACAAAAGAATTTAAAAAACACGCCGAAAGCAAAATACTTGCCGCCGATAAAATAACTGACGGCATGATACTGGATGTTGGCCCGCGCACAATTCAGGCAGCAACAGAAGCGCTTGCAAACGTAAAAACAGTGGTATGGAACGGCCCTATGGGCGCCTTTGAATTCCCGCCGTTTGACGTCGGCACGGTTTCGTTAGCACGCGTGGTCGGCGCACTTGCAGCCGAAGGAAAGATAAAATCTATCAGCGGCGGCGGCGATACTGTAAGCGCCCTTGCCCACTCTGCCCTTTCAGACAGCTTCACATACATAAGCACCGCCGGCGGCGCATTCCTTGAATGGCTGGAAGGCAAAGATCTGCCGGGCGTGGCTGCACTTAAAGATGCCAAAACCGCAAAAAAGAAAACAGCCTGATGTTAGAGCCGGGAAGCAGCAACGCAGGTGGTATTTTAGTTTTATCAATAGGCATACTGGCTTTATTCACCGTAACATTTGTTCTTTACGCTATTAGCAACTGGGCGGCACTCAGGGCAAAATATAAAACTCAAAAATTCCCTAAGAACATACAAAACATCTGGCACATAAGTAAAGTAGGCCTGCTTAACATCCGCCTTGTAAGCGCAACCGATGAAGGCGGAATTTACCTAAAGGTAGTTTTCCCCTACAGCTTACTCTGGAAGCCAATATACATACCCTGGGCAGATATCCAGAACATCAACGCCACCAGCATAGCTTCTATCATAATGCCAAGGAAAGAAGCTTCCGCTGACGGAGACAGCTTTAACAAAGACAGATTCACCACTTTTGAAGCCGGGCAGATAACCACTATTCGCCTTAACAAAAGCGCCTTCAAAGGCACGCCCCTTGAAGAAGAAGTAAATAAAAAAGGCCGCAAATAATAGCGGCCTTTTTTGTTTTCATGTCCCTAATATTTACTTAGGCGAGATCATATCTTCCGGTTTCACCCATTGTTTGAATTGCTCTTCAGTAAGCAGGCCAAGTTCAATACCCGCCTGTTTAAGTGAAGTGCCTTCCTTATGCGCTTTCTTGGCGATTTTAGCCGCGTTATCGTAACCAATATGCGGATTTAATGCCGTAACCAGCATCAGGCTGTCATCACGCAGTTGCGTGATGCGCTCAATGTTAGCAGTAATGCCGTCAACGCAGTTATCAACAAAGCTGTGCGCAGCATCGCTAATCAAGCGGATAGATTGCAGCAGGTTATATATCATTACAGGTTTGAACACGTTAAGCTCAAAATGGCCGTTAGAACCCGCAACCGTAACAGTTGTGTGGTTACCCATAATTTGCGTACAAACCATTGTCATAGCTTCCGCCTGAGTAGGGTTCACTTTGCCCGGCATGATAGATGAACCCGGCTCGTTCTCCGGCAGGTTGATCTCACCGAAACCACAACGTGGGCCGGAACCCAGAAGGCGGATATCGTTGGCGATCTTCATTAGTGAAACTGCAAGCACGTTCATTGCGCCCGATGCTTCAACAATTGCATCATGCGCTGCAAGTGCTTCAAATTTATTCTCAGCAGTTACGAATGGAAGTTTTGTGATCTTAGCAACGTTAGCCGCGAACTTAACTGCAAAATCTTTTTTGCTGTTAATGCCCGTACCAACCGCAGTACCGCCCTGTGCAAGCTGGTAAAGGCGGGGAAGCGTAGAAAGCACGCGCTCTATGCCAAATGCAATTTGTGTCTGGTAACCTGAAAACTCCTGACCAAGCGTAAGCGGCGTGGCATCCTGAAGGTGAGTACGGCCGATTTTGATGATGTCCTTGAACTCAATTGCTTTCTGCTCAAGCGCATGATGTAGCTTTTGAAGCGCCGGAATAAGCTTCGCATCAATTTCCATAACCGCCGAAATATGCATAGCGGTCGGGAAAGTATCGTTAGATGACTGGCTGTTATTCACATGGTCGTTAGGGTGAACGGGTTTTTTGCTGCCCATCTCACCGCCAAGAATTTCAATCGCGCGGTTAGAAAGAACTTCATTGATGTTCATGTTTGTTTGCGTGCCCGAACCTGTCTGCCATACAACCAGCGGGAAGTTATCATAGCCTATTTTGCCTTCCACAACTTCATCAGCCGCCTGAACAATTGCGTCGGCGATCTTTCTATCAACAGTACCAAGCTCTGCGTTAGTGATAGCAGCAGCTTTTTTGATTATTGCCAGCGCAGTTATAAGCGGCTCAGGCATACGCTCACCGCCAATTTTAAAGTTCAGAAGTGAACGGCCTGTCTGCGCGCCGTAATATTTATCTGCCGGTACTTCGATCTCACCGAAAGAATCAGTTTCAACGCGGATGCCTGTGTTTATTTTTTTTGGCTTAGCTGACATGGTATTTTCCATAAATTGTTAGGTTATTATTTATGCGGCGCAT
>CAYVII010000121.1:0-5033 GCA_964451475.1 uncultured Rickettsiales bacterium | reverse complement strand
TAAAGGAAAATGCCGAATATAAAGCGGCAAAAGAACGCCAAAGCTACATAGAAGGCCGCATTCAGGACCTTGAAGCCCGAGTTTCACTGGCCGAGATCATTGACGTTACCTCCCTTTCAGGCGATCAGGTAAAATTCGGCGCAACGGTAACGCTTGAAGACCTTGAGACCGAAAAGAAAAAAACCTACCAGATAGTCGGTGAATATGAGGCTGACCTTGATAAAGGCCTTATCGCATATACATCACCGGTTGCCCGCGCCGTAATCGGCAAAAACAAGGGCGATGTTGTTGAAGTTCATACGCCAAAAGGTATTGTTGAATACGATATCTCTAACGTTGAATATAAATAACTTCCGCTAAACTGATACGCTTACGCGCGAGTAGGATATTATTCCCTTGAACACGAAGAACATCACAATAGAGTTCAGCACGTGCCACATGAAGTGAATACCTATGGGGAAGCTTTCGCATATTGCCATATCAAAACTGCGCAGTGTCAGCGATACTGCAAAAGTAAGTAGCGCCAGCACAAAATATTTCATTGAAGGGATTCGCGCCACATAACAATATAACGAAATGCCCAGCAGTAATGTTACCGCCCCCATATACTGCCCTGAACGGTTAAGTATCTCTGGCGGTATTACCTTCTGGATACCCACCGAATAAAGACCAAACAGGAACACGCCCAGCATTGAAACCATAAGCCCCGCATTAGCCACGCGATACAGGAATACACCAAAGCTGAAATGGATAAAGAACGCTATAGGCAGCACATCTGCAAGCCCTGCCCAGCGTGTTGCAACAGTATGGAATGTAAAGCTGCCAACACCAACAACTAGCATCAATATTGCCAAAACCAGCGAGTCCCATGTACGGGCGGCTGAATTTTTCCATAATCTAAGGGCAAAGACCGCCGCTAAAATGAAAAAGATATTGGTAATTGCATTTACCGGCTCTGCCCAGAATGCCGGAGATAGTCTTTCGCAGTATATATCTACGGTATCATGCCAGTTATTATTCAGTCTATTTTCCATATAATTCAAGTCTTTCAAAGAAATATGAATTTTTTGTTAAAACGCCTGTTCTACATTGATAAAATTTGCCTTGTATTGTATCTTTAGCTTAAGAAGATTTAACAACTATTTGATATATTGCCCTTAGGGGGAATTTTTATGACAGCAGTACTTTTTCCACAGGATTCTAGAGCCGATGCATTTTCATTCAGCTCTGGCAGCACTGTTTCTTTTGATGTGATAACAAACATGAGCCCACAGCAAAACGCATTTGTACTAAGCAATGAAAAAGCTGCTGATTTTGCTTATTCGTTCCTGGATAACAGAACGCAATCACAAAGCCCTGCATCAGTACTTCCTACAGGTGTTCAACAGGGCATGCCGGAAATTAACACAAATTCCGTCTCGTAACATAAATTTAACCTAACCTTAACCTATATAATCCACAATCTGCTTGATTTTGGGTATACAAGCCTGTACCCTTAAACTATTAACTATAATAAAGTTTTTATGTCGCGCAGAAAGTGGGTTGGCGCATTTTCCAAGGGGGACCAGCAGGTTGCCCCGTTGACCGAGCAAGAGAAAGCAAAGCTCGGCGAGGAGGAAATCGTCCTTTTGCTCAGCGGTTTCAATAATTACGGCGACAAGATATACAATTACCTGAAAATCCCTTTAAAGAACATTGAACTTATAATTAAAGCAGTTGAAGGCGGCGGACGCTTTGAAGTGCGTGACTTCGGCGAAGTTATTGCAGCCGGCCTGGGTGTTCCTACAGATGAAGTTAAGCAAGAGATTGAAAGCCAGTATAAAATGCTGAACTTCTCCGGCAATTCCTGACTGGCATTTAATTCAGATTAATCAGTTTCTAACAGGCGTTTTGTTGCCTGTACAACGTCAGGCTGGCGCATCAGGCTTTCGCCTACCAGGAACGTGTTATAACCGTATTTCTTCATCTCTTTAAGGTCGGCATTTGTGCTTATCCCGCTCTCACATACCTTAAGGTAATCTGAAGGGATTATATCAGCCAATGACCTTGAGGTTGCAAGATCTACCTGCAAAGTTTTAAGGCTGCGGTTATTCACGCCCATCATTTTTGATTTAAGGGTTTTAAGTGCACGCTCCGCTTCATGGCTGTCATGCACTTCAACAAGCACATCCATGCCAAAACTAAATGCCGCATCTTCAAGCTCGGCAGCCTGCGCATCTGAAAGCGCGGCCATTATTAGCAAAATGCAATCCGCACCAAGCGCGCGGCTTTCCGCTATCTGGTAAGTATCTAGCATGAAATCTTTACGAAGCGCAGGCAAACCAACTGCCGCACGCGCCACTTTCAAATATTCATCCGCGCCATGAAAATACGGAATATCTGTAAGTACCGAAAGGCACGCCGCTCCACCCTCAGCATATTGCACGGCAATACGTTCAGGCGCAAAATCAGCGCGGATAAGACCTTTACTCGGGCTTGCTTTTTTTACTTCTGCTATCAGGCCGAAATTACCTTCATTATATTTGTCACGTAGTGCACGCAAAAAACCACGCGTCAGGCCAACTTCACTATGCACAATATCTTCAAGCGAGCTCAAGCTTACCTTTTTTTTCTGTTTAGCCACATGCTGCAGCTTCACTTCACATATCTCTGATAACTTATCCATAATCTTTTACTGACCCAGATAAGATTTGGTTGATCTGGACTGAGGCTTTGCCTTGTTCAGATTTGTTTTAGCTACGGGCGCTCCCATGGTTTCTGATTTCACAACAGGAGTTTCCACCGCTAAAGGCTTGTCTGTAACTACAGGCTCAGCCGCCCTTTCAGCTTCCGGCTTTACATCTTCGGCTTTTACGGCCTCTTTTTTAACTGCAGGTTTTGCTTTGGCCTTATCTGTTTTTTTTGCGGCAGCTTTTGGCTCTGATTCAAGACCGCTCAGCCTTTTATAAAACTCCACATTTTCACGTGCACGCTTTGCGCCAAGATCTTTCTCTAGACTTTTAAGCGCCTTGTCATTCCTGCCTGAAAGACCGTAAGCCATTGCAAGGTTCTGGCGGTATTTTGGTTTATATTTATTGCTGACATAAGGGTCTTTTACCAGCTCTTCCAATATCTCTGCGGCATCACCGTATTCACTGCTTAATATGTATGACATCGCAAGGTTATTGCGCAGGTTCTCATCTTTTGGCTCTATCTCCAGCCCTTTACGGTAAAACTCTTTTGCCTGCAGGTTATTTTCATCAAGGTCATAGGCAACAGCTGTCAGGCCATAATAATCTTTGCTTTCCTTGTTTGAAACGCCGCCCAGCACCTCAAGCGCAGGCTTCTGGTCAAAATCATTTAAATAGCTGCGCGCCAGCTCAAGCTTAAGCTTATCGGAAGCAGGCACAACCTCTACACCGGTCTTTAGTACATCTCTTGCTTCATCTTTTTTACCGATGCTTGAAAGCGTTTTAGCCAGATCGGCAAACCCCTCCTCGTCACGCTGGTCTAAAACTATAAGCTTTTGCTCAATTACGGCTGCAGACTGCATGTCACCGCTCTTCTTTAAAGCTTCCGACATTTTTTTAAGCGTAGCCTTCTGGCTTTCCAGTTTAGGGCTAAGCGCGGGCCCTGCCCCCTGGCATGCCGCAAACAACAAAAACAACGATATAAAAAGAAAAACCCTCACGCACTCATTTGAACGCGTGAGGGCCGATTAGTCAACAATTTTTGTCAAATTGTTATTTCTTATGTACAAGTGAGAATGTCACACCGATAACCAGATATTCCACCAGGGTGTGGATAAGCGAGTTATCTACGGTGATCACGTCAACACCTGTAAGTTTGTAGGTTATAACTATCAAGCCCATCAGTAATCCGAACCTGATGCCCTCTGTTATACCTTTGCCTTCATGTCCTTTAAGATAGACCTGCATAAGTAAGAACAAGAAAAGCAGTGTTACGATTATACCTACAGGGTTAAGTACTACAGTACCTGCAAATATAAATTTGACTACCATAGTAGAAACCAGTGCAGCCAAAATGGTTAGAATTACATGTTTGTTTATTGTTAGCATATATATAACCTCCTATGGTTATGATCTAAGAGTATCAATTGCTGCGCCGCACTCTCAATAAAATCCTATGCTGCAATACAGCAAAACCCGCGGTGACCGCGGGTTTTGCCTATTATTCATATTTCCTTAATATAGTTATGCTAACTACTTTTTCTTCTTCGCCGGCGCCTTTTTCGCAGGTTTTGCATCGTTCAGTTTGAACGTATATGCAAGTGCAAGGCATAGACCGATCACTACACCTTCAAGCAGGTTGCCAAGCAACCAGATACTCATGATGAAATTAGGAATCGGCAGGTATGTGAAACCTACTATTGTTTGCGATGCAAGCACAAGACCCAGCAGCAAACCGAAACGCAGCCCTTCAGGCCAGCCTTTATTTTCATAACCGCGTGAGAAAATCACACCGGCAATTGATACAAGTATTAAATGCCCAAGATAATGGTAGCCCATGAGGCTCTGCATTTCTACCGGATCACGCCATAGCTCGGCAGTGTTTGTGTAGGCATCCATTGCAAAATGGCAGTGGTATACAATGTTAAAGAATATATCGAAGATAAAAGCTGTTACTATTGCAACCGCCAATCTTCTATGATTTGTCTGAGCCATAAATCCTCCCCTTGGTTTACTTGCAAAACGAAATCTGATTGTACAGTCATTGGGGAGTACAACCAAGCAATAGGCTAATAAAACGCCACATTTGCTTGCGCTTACGTTAATAAGAAGCAAATATCTTTGCAATTAAGTCACAGAATTTATTGAACGCTTCTCTTTGAAGCTTCGTAAAGAGCAATTGCAGCCGCGTTTGAAATATTAAGACTTTCCTGTTCACGGCGTATAGGAATACTGGTTATCAGGTCGCAATATTCCTTTGTCTTCTGCCTTAAACCCTTTCCTTCCAACCCATGCCGAAGTATGTGATGACCGCAAGATTTCCCTTACAGTAGGGCAAGATGCAGTGCATCAGGGCATAGCGGT
>CAYVII010000120.1:0-5040 GCA_964451475.1 uncultured Rickettsiales bacterium | reverse complement strand
TGATGCATTTTCAAGAAGCTGTATCTGTTCATCCAGAGTTCTGGTTGCAAGGTCGTAAGGTTCAAGGAATTCTTTATCACGTGTCAGCAAATAACCGCGCTGCCCGGTTTCAAGGTTCAGGATATTTATGTATATTATCCTGACCCTTCTGATCGTTTCGTAGCTTTTTAAAGTATCGTCGCTGTAATACTGGGCTACTTTATGTTGTGAATATAATATGCCGCAAAATACCACAAACAATATACTGGCAAGCAGGAATATAACAACAATATGCTTTCGCCCTTTATCCATATAGTCCATGGCACTTTACAATGTCTGATTAATAAAAGCAGGGGCCTTATTTGCCCCTGCCTGAAGTTATTTGTTAATTATTAAAAAACTATTTATTCTTCTCTGCCGATTCCTCAAGGTTTTGTCCGCCTTTTTGAATGTCTTTGCCCAGTCCTTCCATAGTGTTGCATGCTGAAAGTGATGTGCCAAATCCAATAAGAGCGGCAATAAGTATTAGTTTTCTCATATTTGTGGTGTCCCTAGTTATTAGTTTTTATAATGCGGTTGCCTGTTATGTTTATTCATAAGCCCTTCCATGAAAGCTTCGGCCACTGATTGCACTTTATGGGTAATAGGTGCTTCGGCCTCGGCGAACATGTGTGGGAAGTCATCCAGCTCACGCAGTTTTATAATAACAAGTCGCACCAGCCCGGCAATTAAAACCAGCAATGTGCCGGCTGTAATTGCAAGGGCAGTGCCTTGGGTGTAGCCGCCTTCCAGCAGCATATGATACCCGAAATAAATTCCCGCCACCACGAAGGAACCTGCAAGAATTGCCACCATGAGCGCCAGCCCGGCAACAACGGCAACTTTCTTAAGGAGTTGCCTTACCAGATTTATTTTAATTGGCGCTGATCTGGCCACCATTATTGCGGCCAGTACTTTTAACATATTTAGCATTGAAGTTCCTTGGATGGTTAACGGGTAGTTTTATTCGCAGCGGTTAGATGCGGCGAAGAAGCAGGCCAAGTGCAAAACCTAGACCTGCTGCAATAGCAGCAGATTGAACCGGTTTGCTACGGATCTGGTAAGTTACGTTATCGGCTGCATGACGGATATCGTCACGTGCATGATCGTAGATCTGACGAACTTTGCTGCCTGCATCACGTGCTGCGTTCTGGAAGCCGTCTTTTACTTCGTAAGCTGCATCAACAACTTCGTTCTTAGCTTTTTTTGCATCAGATTTTGCAGCGCTTAGGTCTTTTGCTGCCTGTTGGTTATTTGTAAACATATGAACTCCTGTTTATTTGGTTGTTACGCTTAAAATTAGTATTATTGCGTAACATCAAGAGTCGCAGATTGGTGATAAAGACGCCATGGTAATGGCCATTAACCGGTATAAAGAAACCATAAATATAAGTGGTTTATTCATCCCAAAGGGCAGGTATGGTTTTCTTGCCGGCATTTGCTGGTGCAGGCAAGTCGGGTATCTGGATTAAATAAAAGTCTAAGCCGCGCGGTTTTTAAGGGCGGTGAATGTTATAAGCTTCTGTTCCAGTTCAACAGGGTTGAAAGGCTTTGAAATATAATCATCCATCCCTACATCAAGGCAGCGTTCCCTGTCACCTGAAAGTGCCATGGCCGTCATACCGATTATCGGGGTGCGCTTAAGACCTGCCTGCCTTTCAAAATCACGGATGATTTTTGTGGCATCAAGCCCGTTCAGGCCGTCCATTTGCACGTCCATTAAGATAGTGCAGTATCCGCCGGATTTTGCTTTTTCAACAGCTTCTTTACCGTTCTTTGCAATGTCGTAACTATAGCCGTATTGTTCAAGATAAAGCGTTGCAACCATGATATTTGCGTCATGGTCTTCAACTAAAAGTATTTTTGAAGTCCTGGGACTTATATGTTCGATCTTCATTTTATTTCTTCCTTTTATAGAAGTAGTTGTCCCTAGAGATTAAAAAAGGGAAAATAGAAAGTTCGAGTTTATCCCGTTAAAGTCCAATTATTATACCCCTTTTTGGGTATAATAGAAACCTATTTATTCAAATACTTTTGTCTGCTTTGGGCGTGCCAGGATTTCATCGTCTTTTCTGATATTTAACCAGTCAATGACGCTTTTCGGGACTTCTGCTTCAATTATCTTTCCGTTCTTGCGCTCAAGTTCCAGTTTTACCAGTGAGCCGGCAGGGTTTATATGCACAACTTTTGCAGAGATATATTCCTTGTCATCAGGTTCTTTCGCAAGGTGGATCTCATGCGGGCGGGCATAAAGCTTCACCGGTTTGCCATGTGCCAGTTTGCGTGTGATCTCCTCGCTCTGCTCGGAAGAATTGCCTGAAGTTTCTGAATTGAAAAGGCCGGGAACGATCTTATTAACTACCGATGTTATTCCGGCAAGCAGACCGGTTTTATTTTCAGTTGTAGGTAGTACCGGCTTTTTATCACGGATATCATATTCGGTAAGGTGAATAGAGCCGTCTTCGTCTTTCCAGCCTTCGAACTCGTTATAATTGCCAAGGAAGTCATAAACAAATGAGTTTGCAGGTGTGTGGTAAACCTCTTCAGGGCTGCCAACCTGTTCAATGCGTCCGTTGCTCATGACCACAACGCGGTCTGCAACTTCCATTGCCTCCTGCTGGTCATGCGTCACGAAAATTGATGTGATATGCAGCTCGTCATGCAAACGGCGCATCCAGCGGCGCAGTTCCTGGCGTACTTTAGCGTCCAGCGCGCCGAACGGCTCATCAAGTAAAAGTACTTTAGGTTCAACCGCAAGTGCACGTGCAAGCGCAACACGCTGGCGCTGCCCGCCCGAAAGCTGGGAAGGGTAACGGTTATACATGCTGTCTAAGTGAACCAGCTTTAAAAGCTCCATCACTTTTGTTTTTATGACATCGTTTGAAGGGCGGGTTTCTTTCGGGCGCACGCGCAGGCCAAAAGCCACGTTCTCAAACACTGTCATGTGCTTGAATAACGCGTAGTGCTGGAACACGAAGCCGACATGCCTGTCTTTCACGGTTTTTTTAGTAGTATCCTTGCCGTCCAAAATAATGCTGCCGCCATCGGGCTGCTCAAGGCCTGCAATGATACGCAGCAAAGTAGTTTTGCCTGAGCCCGATGGGCCAAGCAAAGCAATAAGCTCACCGCTTTTCACTTCCAGCGAGACATCATCCAGCGCTGAAAAATCTTTGAATTTTTTAGTTATATTTTGTGCATGAATTCCCATAGCTACACCCTGATTATTAGCCTAATTGCTTTTTAGTTTTAAATTCAATGAAACGTTTCACCACCAGCGTTACCAGTCCAAGGAACGTAAGTAATGAAGCTACCGCAAAAGCCGCGGCGAAGTTATATTCATTGTAGAGTATCTCTACATGCAGCGGCAAAGTATTGGTCTTGCCGCGTATATGGCCTGATACTACTGAAACCGCGCCAAACTCGCCCATTGCGCGCGCGTTACATAAAAGTACGCCATATAGCAAACCCCATTTGATGTTCGGGAGCGTTACCTTGCGGAAGGTCTGCCAGCCGGTTGCGCCAAGCAATACGGCGGCTTCCTCTTCCTCTGTTCCCTGTTCCTGCATTAGCGGTATAAGCTCACGCGCAACGAACGGGAAGGTTACGAATATAGTAGCAAGCACCAGCCCGGGCACTGCAAAGACGATCTGTATGTCATTATCAATGAACCACTGCCCGACAAGGCTGTGAGAGCCGAATATGATGATATAAATAAGACCCGATATTACCGGAGATACCGAGAAAGGAAGGTCAATAAGCGTGATCAGAAAATGCTTTCCCTTGAACTCGAATTTCGCAATTGCCCAGCTTGCGGCAAGGCCAAACACAATGTTAAGCGGCACGGCAATAATGGCAACCAGCGCGGTAAGCTTAATGGCTGCGATTGCATCAGGCTCAATGATGCTGTCAAAATATGCCTCGCGTCCTTTTGCGAATGCTTCGTTGAAAACTACCGCAACAGGTAATGCAACAATGAGTGTAATGAATGCAAATGCTATTGCTATAAGCAGCAGGCGTACCAGTAACGGTTCTGTAAGGGCGCTTTTACGTTTCATATCTTGGCACCTCTTCTATTGCTCCATTTTTGCAGGCCGTTGATGGCAAACAATATCAAAAAAGATACCAGCAGCATCACCACCGCAATAGCCGTAGCGCCCGAGTAATCATATTGCTCAAGCTTGATAACAATTATTAGCGGAACTATCTCCGAGTAGTTTGGCATATTACCGGCAATGAAAATTACCGAGCCATACTCGCCCAAAGCCCGCGCGAAAGACATAGCAAATCCTGTAAGTAAGGCAGGGGTTATTTGCGGCAAAAGTACTTTCCAGAATATCTGGCGGCGGTTTGCGCCAAGGCTTGCCGCAGCTTCCTCAAGCTCAGCTTCCATATCTTCCAGCACAGGCTGCACCGTGCACACAATGAACGGCAACCCTACGAAAATAAGGGCAAGCACGATACCCGCGCGCGTAAATGAGAGTTTGATGTCATAAGGTGCAAGCAGTGAACCTATCCAGCCATCAGTTGCGTAGATCGCGCACAGGGCAATACCTGCAACCGCGGTTGGAAGTGCAAAGGGCAAATCAACAAATGCATCCAGTATTTTTTTGCCGGGGAAGTTATAACGCACCAGCACCCATGCAACTATCAGGCCAAAGAACATATTGATAAGCGCTGCGATAAGTGTGGCACCGAATGTTACCTTATAAGAGCTTATAACACGCTCCGAAGATATTGCGTCAATGAACTGCGTCCAGGTCATTTCGGCCGTTTTGAAGAACAGGCCGCTAAGCGGTATAAGCACTATTAAAAACAAATAGAAAAGCGTGAACGCCAAAGCAGGTTTGAAGCCCGGCAAGACGCTGTGTTGCCTGAAGCGAAGTTTCGCTTTCATAGATGTGCGGAACTTTTTGCTCATACAAGTTCCTTAAGCGTTTTATTATCAAGTACGTTGGAAATGGCGTTGCGTACATCCACCATGGTTTTTCTGATGGTGCAGGTAACCTCGTCCACACAGTCATC
>CAYVII010000119.1:0-5041 GCA_964451475.1 uncultured Rickettsiales bacterium | reverse complement strand
ATTTTACCTAACGTCCCGAAGCCTATGGCCGATATTAACGGTGAGCCGTTCCTGCAGGTGCTTATGCATTACCTTGAAGCGCAAGGTTTTAATGAATTTATCTTGTCTGTTCACCACATGCGTGAAGTAATAGAAGAGCATTTTGAAGGCCGCCATAACGTAAAATTTGCGCCCGAAGATGAGCCTCTTGGCACAGGCGGCGCTATCCGCAATTCAATTTTGAACACAGGCCTTGAAGGCGATGTAGCCGTTATAAACGGAGATACATTCCTTGAGCTGGATTATCATAAATTGTTTGATGCCCATAAAGGCCGCTTAACAATTGCATTGCGTGAAGTGGAAGATACAAGCCGCTACGGCCGCGTTGAAGTAGATGGTAAGCGCGTATCATCTTTCCGTGAAAAAGGAATAGCAGGCAAAGGCCTTATAAATGCTGGCAGCTACGTAATTAACTCAGAATGGTTCATGCAACAGGACTTGCCTGAAAAATTCTCGTTCGAAACTGACTTCATGATGAAAATGTTCCCCGAATATTATGTGACGCACGGCTATTTTATAGATATCGGCATACCTGAAGATTACAAAAGGGCGCAAGATGAGCTTGCATAAGGCATTATTTTTAGACCGCGACGGCGTTGTGAACGAGGAATATGAATATGTTCACAAAGAAAAGGATTTTGACTTCATCCCAGGTATTTTTGAACTTGTGGAAGCCGCGCAAGAAAAAGGCTATAAAGTTATTATCATAACCAATCAGGCAGGCATAGGCCGCGGTTTTTACACCGAAGAGCATTTTTTAGGCCTGATGGATTGGGTGCAGGAGCAATTACCGTTTGATAAGGTTTATTACTGCCCCAACCATCCTGAATATGGGCTGGGAAAATACCGCACAAGCTGTAATGACCGCAAGCCCGCCCCAGGCATGTTTCTAAAGGCTCGTGACGAAATGGGCATAGACCTTGCCGCATCAATTATGGTTGGTGACAGGGAAACTGATATGCAGGCAGCAAAAAATGCTGGCGTTGGAAAGAAAATACTGTTTAATCCGCAGGATTTGAACGTAAATACTATTGCAGACCGCTCGGTTTCGCAGTTGGAACAGGTAATTGACGAACTATGACTAAAAAACGTGCATTAATAACAGGCGTAACCGGCATGGTGGGCAGCCATATGGTAGATTTCCTTCTGGATAATACCGACTGGGAAATTTACGGCCAGTGCCGCTGGCGCAGCCCGCTGGATAACCTTCAGCAGCACATAGCCCGTATCAATAAAAAAGACCGCCTGCATATTTCATACGCAGACCTGCGCGATACAATGTCGATAGATAATCTGGTAAAAGAAACTAAGCCTGATTATATTTTCCACCTTGCCGCACAAAGCTACCCAAAAACCAGCTTCACCGCCCCGCTGGATACGTTTGATACAAATATTCAGGGCACAGCCCGCGTGCTTGAAGCCGTGCGCAACCATGTGCCGCATGCAATTGTTCATAACTGCGCATCATCAGAAGTGTTCGGCCGCGTTCCAAAAGAAAAGCTGCCGATAAATGAAGAATGCACCTTCCACCCCGCAAGCCCTTACGCAATTTCTAAAGTAGGCACAGACCTTATAGGCCGCTATTACGCGGAAGCTTATAACATGAAGGTTATGTCTACCCGCATGTTCACCCACACCGGCCCCCGCCGCGGTGATGTATTTGCCGAAAGCACCTTTGCAAAACAAATCGCCATGATAGAAGCCGGCCTGATACCGCCGGTGGTAAAAACAGGCAACCTTGATAGCCTTCGCACTTTTGCCGACGTGCGTGATGCCGTGCGCGCATATTACATGCTTGTAACCATCAACCCGATAGGCGGTGAATATTACAATATCGGCGGTCAGTACACATGCAGCGTAAAAGATATGCTTATGCATTTAGTAAGCCTGTCACCGATGAAAGATAAAATCACCGTACAAACAGACCCTGACCGTCTTCGCCCTATAGACGCTGATCTTCAGGTGCCGGATACTTCCAAGTTTGAAAAACACACAGGCTGGAAGCCGCAAATACCGTTTGAAAAAACAATGCAGGACTTGCTGGATTACTGGCGTGACCGCGTAGCATCAGGAACACAATTTTTAACAAGGTAGTTTATGTCAAGATCTCTGGAAAAATTAAAAAGCGCAATTGAAGAATATTGCACGGAAAACCATCACTTTTATGATTTTGACGCAAACAAACCTGCCGTGCGCCTGCACGAGCCGACTTTTGGCGCGGAAGAAATTTACGCTGCAACCAACCAGATGCTTACAACCTATGTAACCATGGGCAAACAGGTGAAAGCATTTGAAGCTCAGTACGCATCAGAATTCGGCAACAAATACGCGCTATTCAATAACTCAGGCTCTTCAGCAAACCTTCTTGCAATTGCGGCGGTAACTAACCATTTAGCAAAAGACCGCCTGAATGCAGGTGATGAAGTTATTGTTCCAGCGCTTTCATGGTCAACAACAGTATGGCCGCTTATCCAGTGCAACCTCGTGCCTGTATTCGTAGATTGCGACCCTAAAACATATAATTTTGATCTTAACAAGCTTGAAGCCGCAATTGGCCCAAAAACCCGCGCTATCATGCTGGTTCACGTTTACGGCAACCCGTGCGATATGGATGCGCTAATGGCGCTTGCTAAAAAATACAACCTTCAGGTAATTGAAGATTCTTGCGAATCTATGGGTGCATATTACAAAGGCAAAGCAGTTGGCACATTTGGTCGTGTGGCAACATTCTCAACTTACTTCTCTCACCATATTACAACGCTAGAAGGCGGTGTGACGGTTACTGACGAATTTGAACTAATTGAGATCATGCGCATGCTCCGCGCACATGGCTGGAGCCGTGAGACTGACGAGCATAAAAAATACGTAGAGCAATATTCTCATATTGATCCGCGCTTTATTTTCATCAACTTAGGTTACAACCTGCGCGCAACGGAAGTTCAGGCGGTAATGGGTCAAATTCAGCTTCCTAAGCTAAAAACTTTCGTAAAACAACGCCGCGAGAACTGCGCATACTACCTGCAAGAATTCGCGAAATATTCTGAGTTCTTTGATTACCAGCAGGAAACTGCAGGCGCTGAAAGCAGCTGGTTCGGCTTTGGCTTTACACTTAAGAAAAATGCGCCGTTCAAAGTGGCGGATATTACAAAGTTCCTGAACAGCAAAGGTATTGAAACCCGCCCGATAATTGCAGGTAACATGAGCAAGCACCCTGTAATGGCGCATTACGCGCACAAAGTTTCAGGCACGCTGGAAAATTCAGATAACATCATGCAAAACGGTTTCGCTGTTGGTTGCCACCACGCAATTCTAGCGCCTGCGCGTGAATATGTAGCTGCCCAGTTCGCTGAATTTATTAAGAAGTACTCGAAAGCTGCTGCTTAATTCGCTTAGTAAAGCGGTTAAGCCTTAGTGAATAAGAAGCCCAGAATTTCAGTGTTTTGAATAAAAACCCAATGCCGAATTTCTGTATGCCGTTTTTAAGGTTGGCAAATGCCAGCTTATAATTCTTATCCACAAAATTCTTCACCACGCGGCGCGGGTAAGCTTTTTTATATTCCTTCCAAAGCAACTTATGGAATGACGGCTCAATATCTTTTGCGTATTTTTCAAACAAATGTTCAAGGTAAAACACTTTTTCATCACTTTGCTTCAGTTTTGTGTATTTAGCCTTATTGAAAGAGAGCGATTGCTCATGCGCTTCACAAGTATAACCCACAACATCCAGCGTAACTGATTTAATATCATGCATGCTAAGGCGCATAATATGCTCATAATCATTCGCCGTAGTAGGGCGGTTATTGTAAGTTTCAATATATAGCCCGTATTTGTCATACAGTGATTTTTTATAAAGCCGCGCCAAAGTATAAAGCTTATTCAGCTTATTTTTTACCAGTGGTAGATCTTCCGTTTTAGAAACGAAATTCATTTTTTTGATGCCATCTTCAACTTTAAAAACCTGCACATTGAAATTCACCATCTCAACATCAGGGTTTTCAATTATCGCTTCGCCAAGCTTAAGCAAAATGCCGTCTTCGTAATGGTCATCGGAATTCAAAAGTGAAATAAACTCACCCGTGGCATTGGTAATACCTTCATTGATCGCCTGACCCGGCCCGCTATCTTTATGGCTGCGGAAATAATCAATTTTATCGCGGTACTTATTGATGATATCAACAGTGCCGTCAGTAGAGGCCGCATCCAGAACCAGATATTCAAGGTTAGGGTAATTTTGCGCAAGGCAGGATTGTATTGCACGCTCAATAGTAGCCGCGCGGTTATACGCAACGGTAATTACAGATATCTTGGGGTATTTCTCAGCAGGGTACTTCATTACTTATTTCCAAAATGCTGCTGATACATTCTTTTTAAGCCTTCATCAAGCCCAACCTGCGGCTTCCAGCCAAGCGAACGCAGGCGCGAGCTATCTAAACACTTACGCGGCGCGCCGTCTGGCTTTGATGTGTCCATTTTTATAGCGCCTTCATAACCAACAACTTTGGCAATTTTCCCTGCCAGCTCTTTAATGGTTATTTCAGCTTCAGTGCCAACATTTATGATCGCCGCATCATCATATTTTTGCATTAAAAATATGAATGCATATGCAACATCATCAACATAAATAAATTCACGGAGTGGGCTGCCCGTTCCCCATAATTCAACTTCAACCGAACCATTCTGCTTAGCCTCATGAAAACGCTTCATTAAAGCCGGTATGACGTGTGAGGCTTCAGGGCTAAAATTATCACCCACGCCGTAAGCATTAGTTGGCATAGGCACAACAACCTTAAGGCCATATTGCTTGCTATAACTTTGCGCCATAACAATGCCGTTAATTTTAGCGGCCGCGTAAGCAATATTAGTAGGCTCTATAAAACCGTTTAAAAACTCGGCTTCCTTCACAGGCTGCGGCGCAAGCTTAGGATATGTGCAGGCAGAACCGGGAAATAATATCTTTTTAGTACCATGCTTATGTGCCGCCGTAATAACATTGGTCTGCATG
>CAYVII010000118.1:3990-5073 GCA_964451475.1 uncultured Rickettsiales bacterium | reverse complement strand
CAGTCACTTGGTGCAAAATTCATTGAGGTAGAAGGTTCAGACGGTGAAGGTACGGGCGGCTACGCAAAAGAAGTGAGCGAAGAATATAAACAACGCCAAGCTCAGGCACTTAAAGACGCACTTTCAAAAGCTGATATAGTTATCACCACCGCACAAATCCCGGGCAAACCTGCACCGCGTATTATTACCAAAGATATGGTTGACGGCATGCCAAACGGTAGCGTGATAGTTGATATTGCAGTAGGAAGCGGCGGTAACTGCGAACTTTCAAAAGTTGGCGAAACTGTAATAACCGCAAATGGTGTAAAAATTTTAGGCCACCCGAATCTGCCAAGCAAACTGGCGCAAGATGCCAGCAAGCTTTACGCGCAGAATATCGTCCACTTCCTTGGCCTTGTCCTTAAAGAAGGCAAACTGACCATCAATGAAGAAGATGAGATCATCAAAGCAACAAAAGTAGGAGCGTAAGATGCACGACTTTACATCTCTTTTAACAATATTCGTTCTTGCATGTTTTGTAGGTTACTACGTTGTATGGAAGGTTACGCCTGCGCTTCACACGCCGCTTATGGCAGTAACAAACGCAATTTCATCCATCATCATCGTTGGCGCAATTATTGCAGCCGGCGCGGGTGAGGGCGGCCTTTCAGGCTGGTTCGGCTTTGCCGCTGCAGCTCTTGCGGCAGTAAATATTTTCGGCGGTTTCCTTGTAACACAACGCATGCTTGCAATGTTCAAGGCAAAAAATGATGACAAGAAAGGTAAAAAATAATGTCTGAACTTCAAGCACTAGCATATCTGGTTTCATCGGTATTATTCATTCTTGCGCTTCGCGGTTTATCAAGTCCAAGATCTGCGCGTCAGGGCAACTTGTTCGGTATGCTGGGCATGGCAATTGCAATCGGTACAACACTTTCATTGCCTGTTGTACAATCTTACGGCCTGATAATTGGCGGTATAGCAGTTGGTGGCGTAATTGGCGCAGTACTTGCCAAAAAAGTTCAAATGACACAAATGCCCCAGCTTGTTGCGGGCTTTCACTCACTGGTTGGTTTAGCGGCAGTGGCAATTGCAGCGGCAGCG
>CAYVII010000118.1:0-3980 GCA_964451475.1 uncultured Rickettsiales bacterium | reverse complement strand
ATGATGATGGATGAAATTGCGTTTGTTACTGCCATAAGCGGCGTGTGAAGCGTTTTATGACCCGCTTGCATTCGGCATCGGTGAACCGGGCGCAATTAAAACTAACAGCATCATAGAACTTTCTATCGGCGCGGTTATCGGCGCAATTACCTTCAGCGGCTCGGTTATCGCCTTCGCAAAACTTGCAGCGCTAATGAGCGGTGCGCCTATCCGTTTCAAATTCCAGCAGCCTCTGAACGCAATCATCGCACTAACAATAGTAGCGCTTGTAGTTGCAGTTATAAACCAGCAAACAGTTGAGATCTTCTGGGTTATGGTGGCACTTGCATTCCTTATCGGTTTCCTGCTTATCATCCCGATTGGCGGCGCAGATATGCCGGTTGTAGTTTCAATGCTTAACTCATACTCAGGCTGGGCAGCGGCAGGTATTGGTTTTACACTAGGTAACCCGCTTCTGATTATCACTGGCGCACTAGTTGGTGCATCGGGCGCAATCCTTTCATACATTATGTGCAAAGCCATGAACCGCAATATCTTCAACGTGATATTCGGCACATTCGGTGATGCTGGCGCGACGGCAGCAACCGGTGCAGCAGGCGGCGTGGCAAAGGCAGGTTCACCTGAAGATGCAGCTTACATAATGAAGAACGCAAAAACAGTTATCATCGTTCCGGGTTACGGCATGGCAGTGGCGCAAGCGCAGCACGCCGTAAAAGAAATGGCCGAGATATTGGCGCATGAAGGCGTAGAAGTTAAATACGCAATCCACCCCGTAGCAGGCCGTATGCCTGGCCACATGAACGTACTACTGGCTGAAGCAAATGTTCCATACGATCAGGTTTTTGAACTGGAAGACATCAACCGTGATTTCGCACAGGCAGACGTAGCATTCGTAATTGGCGCAAACGATATCACCAACCCTGCCGCAAAAGATGACCCTGCGTCACCAATTTACGGTATGCCGATATTAGATGTAGAAAAAGCAAAGACCGTATTTTTCATCAAGCGCGGTATGGCAGCAGGCTATGCAGGTGTTGAGAACAGCCTGTTCTTCAAAGACAACACTCTAATGCTGTTCGGCGATGCAAAAAAGATCACCGAAGAAGTTGTGAAGGGTCTGGAAAGCTAGTAAAATCGGCTGATGGATATAAACACAGCCAAAGGCGGTATATTCGGTCTTTTGATCGGTGATGCACTCGGTGTGCCGCATGAGTTTAAATCTCCTGCACAAATACCTGCAAATATCAGCTTTGAACTTCCGGAAGGTTATAAAAGATCGCACGATACCGCACCTGAAAATGCATGGTCGGATGACGGCGCGCTGGCTTTATGCGTGCTGGAAAGCCTGCTTGAAAAGAAAGGTTTTAACGCAACGCACATGGCAAAATTAATGCATGAATGGTATTCCAAAGGCCACAATGCTGTAGATGCTAAGGTTTTTGATATTGGCGGCTCCACCCGTCGCGCGCTGGAAAATTTTAACAGCGGTATGACGGCATTACAGGCAGGTGATAAAGGGTGGGATGCAAAAGGCAACGGCTCATTAATGCGAGTGCTTCCTGTGGCTGTCTGGCATAAAGGTTCAGATGAAGAGCTTATGCAAATATCAATGCAGCAGTCTTTAATTACACATGCAGAAATGCTGCCATCGCTACTTTGCGGTTTTTATTCGTTATGGGCACGCAAGATAACCCAAAATGAACAGGACCCTTACTTTGCCGCGCTGCTGAAACTGGAGGAAATAATCACAAGAAGCGGCAGGGCAGATATGCAGGAATGTTTAGACAGGGAAGTAAAACCACGCGCCCAGCCCGAGGCGGGAAATACCGGCTATGTGCTTGATGCCTTCAACACAGCGCGCGTAATTATGTGTCGTGCCGGAAATTACGAGGATGCAGTTGCAGCCGCAATAAAACTTGGTGGCGATACTGATACGAATGCAGCAATAACAGGCGGCCTTGCGGGCTTGAAATACGGTTATTCATCCATTAATCTTAGTTTAAGGTCGTCACTTGCGGGCGCTGAAATTACAAACCCGCTAATGCTGAAGCTTGCTGCGCATTTAAGCGGTCAGGATTTAAACTATGAAGCAGGTCGGGTAATAGAATGACAACGCCGCACTACTGGGAAAAAGCAAAAAAGCACTTGTCAAAAAATGACAAAATAATGGCTGGCATCATAAAGAGTTATAAGGGTGAAAGCATGAAGCGCGTTACCGAAGATGTTTTCTTCACGCTTGCCCGCGCCATAATCGGCCAGCAAATTTCAGTTAAGGCGGCAGATAGTATCTGGAAGCGTTTTGTGGAACTTACAAAACTGGATGCAAAAAAGATAATTAAGATGGATGATGAAAAGCTCCGCGCCATTGGTCTTTCGGGCCAGAAGGTGAAGTATGTAAAATCCATTGCCGAATTCGTGGGCAAGCATGACGGCCATTGGCACGAAGATGATGAAGAGGTAATAAAAGACCTTACAAAAATAAAAGGCGTTGGCCGCTGGACAGCCGAGATGTTCCTTATTTTCTACCTCCAGCGCCCAAACATCCTGCCGCTGGCAGATTTAGGCCTTTTAAAAGCAATAGAAAAACACTACGGCACGGAACGTAAAAACCTCAGTAAAATCAAAGACAAGCACGCTAAGGATTGGCATCCTTATAATTCGGTTGCCACTTGGTACCTATGGCGCAGCCTTGACCCCGTACCGGTTGAGTATTAATATAATTTCATGAAAATACTCCTTATAATTTCCGGTTCTGTAGCGGCATATAAATCATGCGAGCTAATCCGCCTGTTTAAAAAAGATGGGCACGAGGTAAACTGCATCCTGACTAAGGGCGGTTCTGAATTTATAACGCCTCTGCAAGTGTCATCACTCAGCGGCACAAAAACCTATTCGCACCTATGGAGCGAACATGACGCAGACGGCATGGAACATATCCACCTGTCACGTTCAGCCGATGTAATAATCGTTGCTCCTGCAAGCGCCGATATAATTGCAAAAATGGCGCACGGCATGGCCGATGACCTTGCAAGCACAACACTGCTTGCTGCCAATAAACCCGTTTACATTGCCCCTGCAATGAACGTGGAGATGTGGAACAATAAGGCCACCCAGCGCAACATCAAACAACTTAAATCTGACGGCATAAATATTATTGAACCGCGCACCGGCCAGCTTGCTTGTGGTGAGGAAGGGCAAGGCAAAATGGCTGAGCCGTCTGAGATAATAAAAGCCGTAAAACTATGAAAATAGTTATAACATCCGGCGGCACACGTGAGCCGATAGACCCTGTCCGCTTCATCGGTAATTATTCAACCGGTAAAATGGGCGCCGCTCTTGCCAAAGCATTCAAAGGTCATGATGTAACTGTTATTGCAGGCAATTCGGAAGTTGAGTACGATGCAAAAGTTATAAAAGTAGAAACCGCCGATCAAATGTTAGAGGCCGCAGAAAAATGCCTGCCTTGCGATATATTCATTGCCGCTGCTGCAGTGGCCGATAAGAAACCGAAATATTTCTATAAAGATAAGATCAAAAAATCGAAGCTAAAAAAAATAATACTGGTAAATAACCCCGATATCCTTGCGACCGTAAGCCGCCACGCTCAACGCCCGAAGCTGGTTATAGGCTTTGCGGCTGAAAGCGAGAACCATGTAAAGAACGCCCGCCGTAAATTAACTAAAAAATCCTGTGACTTGATTGTTTTGAATGATATAAAAGCACTTGGGAGCGATGAGAACGAGGTTTGGGTAATAGGAAAAGGTCTTGAAAAGAAAATTTCCAAAGCATCAAAGCAAAGCATCGCAAAAGAAATAGTAAAAATAGCAGAGGATAATTATGGTGAGCGTAAACTTAAAACTACTTCCAAACGGGCAGGGGCTGGAGCTTCCTAAATATGCAACTTCACAAAGTGCAGGCGCTGATCTGCTTGCGGCAATTGATGCTGATGTTGTTATAAATCCGGGTGAACGCAAACTTAT
>CAYVII010000117.1:0-5086 GCA_964451475.1 uncultured Rickettsiales bacterium | reverse complement strand
TTTCGTTTTTCAAAGCGGCCAGTTTTTTTTCTGCGGCTTTTTTCTCTTCAGCGGCTCTTTTTTCTTCGGCTTTTTTATCGGCCGCTAATTTTTTCTCGGCGGCTTTCTTATCAGCCGCAAGTTTTGCTTCCGCTTTTTTATCCACGGCTGCAAGCGGCGGCGGAGGAGGAGGCGTAGAAGATATCTCCATTATAGGCGCAGGTTCTGCAGGCTTCGGTACCTCAGGCAGTTTTGGGGCAGGCGGGATTGCTTTTGGAGATTCAATTTTTACCGGTTCAATTTTGATAGGCTCCTGCTTTGCAAGTGCTGCAGGTGGAGGAGGAGGTGCAATTTTAACAGGAGCAGGTGCTGCAACCGGCATAGGCGGCGGAGCAATTTTAACAGGCTCAGGCAATTTTGGCGGTTCTATTTTTGTTGGCTGAACTTTAGTCGGCTCAATTCTCACCTGCTCAATAACCGGTGCAGGTTTTGGCATTTCAGGTGTTTTCTTTGCAAAAGCAGGTGCAGGCGGAACCTGTACTGTTGGAGCAGGCTGCGCAATCTGTTCTGGCGGAGGAGTTAGCGTAACATTAGATCTCAGCTCCTGATACGAAACGCTTGAGCCCATGGGGCTTGCAGGTTTTGCAACTGTAAGCTGGCGTGGTTTTGGCTGCTGTTCACGTGTAATTACAATACGGCCGGGGCGGCTTGGCGCTGCTGCTTCGGCAGTAAGCGCGGGCAGTACTTGCACTTCCTGTCCCTGGACTGTTTTCTTTTTAGTTTTTTTGCTTTTTTTGGTTGTTGTCGCAGGTTCTTTTTCAAGCGCGTTAAGCGCTTCAAGATTGATTATTACATCTGCATTGGCACTGCGGCGTTGTTCGGCAAAAGCATGCTGCGTAAGGGCAATGTTGGCAAGGCCTACCGATAATATCGTTGCTAACGCAAGTGATTTTCTCATAACCCCAAAAAACCCAAATTAATTCGCGCTGGATAATAGCCTGATTAATTCGTCGTGTAAATGGTAATTAGACGCAACAACATCGCCTGTTTCGTAATAATCGTCATTGTTGGTTATGCCTGTAATTTTACCGCCTGCTTCTTTAAGAATAACTGCGCCTGCAGACATGTCCCATTTCTTAAGTCCAAGCTCAACAAGTGCATCGAAACGGCCTGCCGCAACATTGGCAAGGTCAAGTGCTGCAGAGCCTGTGCAGCGCACGGAACCGACCTGACGGCTTGCCGCGTTCACTACGTCAATAACGTCAAAAGGTGCTTTTGTTTGGCGGCGGATAGAGCTTGGGCTGCCGCAAACCATATATGCTTCCACAAGTTTGTTGCGGTTTGAAACGCGGATGCGGCGGTTGTTAAGGAAAGCGCCGTTAGATTTTTCTGCATGGTAAATTTCATTCAGAATAGGGGCAGATATAACGCCTGCAACCAGTTCACCGTTCTTCTCAAGACCAAGCGATATTGCCCAGTAATGGAAGCCGTGAAGGAAGTTGTTAGTGCCGTCTAAAGGGTCTAGCACAAAGCGGAATTCGCCTTCTTTTGCGCCGTATTTATTGCCGCTTTCTTCTGCAAGTATCTGGTAATCAGGACGAGCCGTCATCAAATATTCAGCAATCGTTTCTTCCGCGCGGCGGTCTGCGTTGCTAACAAAATCCCCCGGTCCTTTTTTAGAGACCTGAAGTTTTTCTATTTCGCCAAAGTCGCGCACAAGGTTACGCTCCGCCTTTTTAACAGCGGTGATCATTACGTTGAGTATTGCTGAAAGGGGCTGATTCATTAGTCTTTCGCTCTTTCAATATAAGTTGCGTCAACTGTGTTTACTTTAATTTTATCACCCGAGTTAATGAACGGAGGAACCATTACGCGCGCACCGTTTTCCATAGTTGCAGGCTTGTAAGAGCTTGCTGCCGTCTGGCCTTTAACGGTAGGTTCGGTTTCAGCGACAGTAAGCGTAACCGAGTCAGGCAGGGCAATAGTAAGAGGGTTACCGTCATGCATTTCTACAGTAACTTGCATATTATCCTGCAGGAACTGGATAGCATCGCCGACCATTTCTTTTTTGATATGGATCTGGTCATAAGAATCCTGGTCCATAAGAACAAGGTTTTCATCTTCAGAGTACAGGTAAAGAAAGTCTTTCTGGTCAAGGCGAACGCGCTCAACAGTATCGGCCGAACGGAAGCGCTCATTTGTTTTAGTCCCGTTCACAACATCCTTCATTTCCACCTGCATATAGGCTCCGCCCTTGCCGGGCTGGGTATGCTGGGTTTTAAGAACTGCCCAAAGTTTGCCGTTATATTCCAGAATGTTACCTGGTCTGATTTCTACGCCGCTGATCTTGCCCATTTTCTACCTCATTATTATTTGCGGCGTGTTTAGCCTAAAACCGCTATAAGGTCAAGGTTAACAGGAAGTATAGTTTTACTGGCCCGGCCTGATTATCATCTCAGATTTCTGGCGGGCATTTACCGAGCTGCGTTTTTGCTCGTTGCGCGCCTTGCGGTAGGTGTTTACGTTCTGGTTATGCTCTTTAAGGCCGGTGCTGAAATTATGTCCGCCCAGTCCGTCTGCCACAAAATATATATAGTTTGTGTCGGCAGGGTTAAGCACTGCTTCAATAGAGGCAAGGCCGGGGTTGCAAATTGGCCCGGGCGGCAAACCGGGTATTTTATATGTGTTATAAGGGTTGTCGCTGCGCATATCGGCGCCCGTAGGCAAACGGCCAAGCGGTGCGCCGGCAGTTATACCGTAAACCGCGGTTGGGTCAGATTGCAGCGGCATGCCCATTTTTAAACGGTTGGTAAAGACTGATGCCACAAGGCTGCGCTCATCTGCATTTCCTGTTTCTTTTTCTACTATTGATGCAAGTATCACCGCTTCTTCAGGCGTGTTTACCGGAATATCCATACGGCGGAATTCCCACATGCGTTTTACCATCTCCGCCATTTGGTCCTGCATTTGTTTTATTATGCTCTCATAAGTATCACCCCACTGGTAATAATATGTTTGCGGCATAAGGCTTCCTTCTTTGATATCCTGCGGGATTTCACCTGTCAGGCCTTCGGATTTCTGCAATATCTCAATTATTTCATAAACGGTTTTACCTTCGGCCACCGTAACTTTGCGTATCACCACTTCACCTTTTTGCATCTTCTCAAAAATCTGTGCGGGGCTAAGGCCGGGTTCAAGTAGATATTCACCGTAACGCAGGCCGTTCAGGCCTTTTACGCGTGCCAATATCTTTAATGTTGTCGGGTTACTTATCGCGCCATTCTCCGCAAGTACATTGATTATCTTTGAAGTGCCCGCTCCTTTTTCAATAATGATATGCTTGGTCTCGGTATAATCACCGGCAGAGTTATATACGCTGTTCGCCCAAAAGAATAAGGCAACAACAACAAGGAAACCGATTATTGAAAGTACAAATAATTTTTTCAGCATGCAGGCAAGTTACCTACACGTTACTAAAATTCAAGTGACGTTTTTATTAAGCTACTTTCTTAAAGATAACAGACGCGTTTGTACCGCCGAAGCCGAATGAGTTTGAAAGCGCAACATCTACCTTACGTTCTTTTTTCTTGTGCGGGACAAGGTCCATATCGCAAGATTCGGAAGGGTTATCAAGGTTTAGTGTTGGCGGGCAAACCTGGTCACGAATGGCAAGGACGCTAAAGATAGCCTCAACCGCACCGGCCGCACCAAGAAGATGGCCAATGGCAGATTTAGTTGATGACATAGAAACTTTAGCGGCATTATTGCCAAGCAGGCGTTTTACTGCGCCATGCTCAATTTCATCACCTTTCGGAGTAGAAGTTCCGTGTGCATTGATATAATCAATATCTGCAGGAGTAAGGCCTGCATCTTTAAGTGCCGCGGTCATTGCGCGGAAGCCGCCGTCACCTGTTTCTTCAGGTGCGGTAATGTGGAAGGCATCGCCTGAAAGGCCGTAGCCAACAACTTCGGCGTAAATTTTCGCGCCGCGTTTTTTCGCGTGTTCATATTCTTCAAGAACAAGAACGCCTGCGCCTTCACCCATAACGAAGCCGTCGCGGTCTTTGTCCCACGGACGTGAGGCTTTTTCCGGAGTATCATTAAAGGATGTTGAAAGGGCGCGCAAGGCGGCAAATCCTGCAATGCCAAGTTCGCAAATAGCACCTTCGGCGCCGCCTGCTATCATGATATCTGCATCGCCGTATTTAATGATGCGTGTTGCATCGCCGATTGCATGTGTACCTGTTGCGCATGCTGTTACCACTGAATGGTTAGGGCCTTTGAAACCGTAACGGATAGAGACCTGGCCGGAAGCAAGGTTGATAAGGCATGAAGGGATAAAGAAAGGGCTAACGCGGCGCGCGCCTTTTTCTTTAAGTACACTTGCAGTTTCCTCGATCATCGGAAGACCGCCGATACCGGATCCGATTATAACGCCGGTACGCAGTTTTTCCTCTTCGGAAAGATTTTCGATATTGGCATCTTTTACTGCTTCAACAGCAGCTGCAATGCCAAAATGAATGAAGCGGTCAATACGCTTCTGATCTTTGGGTTCAATGAAATTATCAGGGTTGAAGTCACCTTCGCCCGTGCCGTAAGGAACTTCGCCTGCAACTTTTGCAGGGATGTCCGCGTTTTCAAAACGTGTGATTTTCTTCAGGCCGGATTTACCTTCCAGCAATCTTTTCCACGTGGTTTCAACACCGGCGGCCAAAGGGGTAACGGCACCTAAGCCGGTTACAACAACTCTACGCATTGTAATAATTACTTGTGAGAATCAACGTATGAGATTGCATCGTTAACAGTAACAATTTTTTCTGCAGCATCATCAGGGATCTCAATGTTGAAAGCTTCTTCAAAAGCCATAACCAGTTCAACCTGGTCAAGTGAGTCTGCACCAAGATCATCAACGAAAGATGAAGTGTCGGTTATTTTCGCTTCGTCCACGCCTAGGTGTTCGGCAACGATCTTTTTAATTTTTGCAGCTGTTTCAGACATAATAAACTCCTGTTTGTTAGTAATTTCGGGAAGTAATAGCGGATATGGATTTAGTGTCAAGTTATAAAGATAGCAGCCTGATTTGGCTTCTTATTTTATCCCTTATCTC
>CAYVII010000116.1:0-5125 GCA_964451475.1 uncultured Rickettsiales bacterium | reverse complement strand
GTTTCTTGCCAAGCAACACTGAAAGTGAAGGGAAAGAAGGAAGTTGCTTCTTGTTAGCGAAATCTTTTTTTGCGAATTCAGACATTGCTGTAAATCCTAGTTAGTTTCAATTTTAAGTTCGAAATCATCGTTATCATCATGTTTGATGATAGGAGAAGGTTCGCGGCTGATTTTCTCAACGCGGATAGTAAGTGAACGGAGAACGTTCTCATGAAGCTTCATGTTACGTTCAAGTTCTTTAACTGCTGCCGCAGGAGCATCAACACCAAGGAAAGCGTAGTGACCGCTTTTAGATTTTTTGATCTCGTACGTGAAGTTACGAAGACCCCAATATTCAGTCTTGATAACTTTACCGCCCTGGTCAGAAAGCAGCTTAGTGAAAGCATCTGTCATTTTCTCAACTTCGTTTTCAGTGATTTCCTGACGAGCGATATATGTAATTTCGTAATTTGGCATAGATTCCAGTGTTTTTTAAATTTGGACGGCGGAATATATCTATTTTGCCACCCAATGCAAGCGTTTTTTTGGCTAATTTTCGGCCTTTAGGCTATTTGCAGGCGATATCAACGCTTTGGCATAGGGAAACAAGGCGAAAATTGGCCTTTCCGAAGGGGGCAGAGCCGGTGCCCATTACGGGTATAAAGTCCTTGTTCAGGTAAAATACCACGGTCGGGTCCTGGTCTTTCATGCGGTTTAATTCTTTTTCGTTGAATCCGCTAACCGGTGTGCGGAAGAATACCACTTCAAGCATTTCTTGTGTTTTACCTTCGTATTTTTTCTTTTTATAGCCGTTTATTGTAATATCAACGTCAAACCTGCGGCGACCATCAAAAACAGGCATAGTGAATTTATCAGGGTAGACTGCGCCGGATCTAACGCGTCTTTCTATTTCCTTGCGTGCCCATAATGCAGATGAAACAGTATCCAGCGTATTATCTTTGTATTTTGATTCAACTAAAGGGCGTTTAGGGCGTTTTTCTGCAGGAGTTGCCGTCTCTTCAACTTTTTTTCCGCCGTCTTTATAAACAATGTTTATCTGCTGGTGTTCTTTTTTCTTTCTCCACCATTCTGTCAGATAATTTTCAGGCTGGGGTTTTCCATTCACTATTTTACCTTTCGAGGTATTCTCGCTGCGGTATTTTGTAAATGTTTTTACTAGGCCCGATGACTCAAGTAGGATCTGGTAATTGTAATTACTTGCGTTCTCATCTACCAGAACCGTCATTTCGCCAACCTGCATTGCATTCCAGTCGGCAACATATTTTGCGGTTATTGTTTCAGCCTGTGAGGGTAGGGTAAGCGCTAAAAGAACAGCAACGGAGGCAAACGTACTAGTAAGCGTCCGGCGCGTATAGTTCCATGTGTTTTGGCAGAGGTGCGGTAACATCAATTTTAAGTTCATCAATAATTATCCTTCTGGCGTGCAGGTGGAGCTTACGATCCATGCCTTTTATTTGTACATCAGCGCCGCCATATTTGCCATCTCCAATTATCGGGCAACCCATAGATGCGCAGTGAACCCTTAGCTGATGCATACGGCCCGTGATAGGTGAAAGTTCAAGCCATGTCATTTTTCCGCCAAGGTCTTCCAGTACAGTATACTCCGTTATGGCCTTTTTTCCTTCGTCCTCGTCTACTTCTATTTTCTGGTGTTTTTCACCTTTTTTCATAAGAGCAAGTTTTATAACGCCTTTTTGCTGAGGGGGGCGGCCAAGTACCAAAGCCCAGTATATTTTTGTTACCTGTTTTGCTTTTAAAAGCTCGGCGAATTTTGCGGCGGCAGAGGTCTTTTTGCCAATCACCAGCACGCCGCTGGTATCGCGGTCAAGGCGGTGCACAAGCTTATAACGCTCGCTAATTGCACGTATCATATCATCAACCGACATTTTAATGCCGGTACCGCCCTGTGATGCAAGGCCGGATGGTTTATTGATTATGATATAATCATTATTTTCGAAGATGACCATGTTGTGGAAATCCTTGATATCGCGGTCAGAAACATTTACCGGACTTGGCATTTTATAATGCTCGCGTTCGCGGTCTTCAAAGCCCACGTCTTTAAGTATTATTTCATCGCCAACCTTTACGCGGTAGCTGGTCTCAACTTTTTTGCCGTTAACGCGTACAAGGCGTTTACGTAGAAACTTTTGCAGTAGTGAATGCGTGATCTCTGGCTTATAACGCGCAAACCAGCGGTCAAGGCGCACGCCGTCATCTTCATCAATCGCAATTGCTATAAGCTCTTTCATTTAAAGTTCCTGCTTATTTTACCGCAAGAGTTTCAACACGTCTTACCGCTGCAACAAGCATTGCAAGATCGGTACGTTCGGTTGCTTTAAGCTCTGCAATAAGTTTGCCGTGGCGTACAAGATCGTCCATATTCTCGGTCTCCCATGCTTCCAGTGTTGCTTTTGGCTTCGCCGCAGATTTGCCTGCAAGTTTAGCCGCATCCAGCGTTAGACGGCGCTGGTGGTCAAACAGGCTGTCTATCATGTTGCGTAGTGCAAGGCGCTGCCAGTAGGTTTCGCCCTTAAGGTTTGTACCTTGTGCACGCAGCCAGTTGAAGCCAAGTTCCTGACCAAGTTCAAAGTAAAGCTTACCAATGAAGTCAACCGGAAGCCTGGTGGATTTTGCAACGTTTGAAATATCGCATGCTGATGCAAGTGCAGGAAGTGACGCAACAAAATCAGCAAGCTGTTTTGGAACACCTGTTACCTGCAGCTGGTTTGAATGCGTGTTAATGCTATCTGCCAGTTCGGTATTTAGCATTACAGAAAGTTTGCTTGTGAAGTTCTCAATATCACCCGAGTAGTTCTTCACGGTTTCCTCTACATTTAGGCGGCCTGAGCTTGTGCGCAGGAACCAGAATGTCTGGCGTTCAATGAATTTACCGATCTCAATGAACATATCGTACTGTGTGCTTGCGGGCACTTTGCCGTCAAGGTTTTCAATCTCTTTCCAGTATTTGCGAAGGCTGAAGATATCGCGTGCGGCAGTATACGCGCGGGCAACATCGGAAGCGGCAAGGCCGGTGTCTTTGATTATATTATGGAAGAAGGTTGAGCCTGCGCGGTTAACTATCGAGTTGGTCACGAAGGTTGCCACGATCTCGCGTTTAAGTTTGTGGTTCTCGATCTCTGTCTTGAAGTTCTTACGCATCTCTTCAGGGAAGTACAGCATAAGGTCATTCTTGAAGTAATCTTCATCAGGCAGGCTGCTATCTAACAGTTCGTTGTAAAGTGAAAGCTTGCTGTAAGCCAGAACAACGGCAAGTTCAGGGCGAGTAAGGCCTTTGCGTGCGTTGATACGTGAGGCGATCTCTTCATCATCCGGGAGGAACTCAATATTGCGGGCAAGCAGACCAATTTCGCCAAGGCGTTTCATTAGTGACTGCTGGCTTTCAAGAAGTTCAGCGCCCTGTTTTTCAGCAATAGAAAGCGCCTGAGTCTGCAAGTAGTTGTCACGAAGAACAAGGTTGCCTACTTCGTCAGTCATTTTCTCAAGCAGCTTATCGCGTGCTTCTACGGTAAGTTTTTTCTTCTCTACGGCCGGTGCAAGAGCGATCTTGATGTTCACTTCATGGTCAGAGCAGTCAACACCTGCTGAGTTGTCGATAGCATCTGTATTGATGCGTCCGCCTTTTTGAGCAAACTCAATACGTCCAAGCTGCGTAAAGCCAAGGTTGCCGCCTTCGCCCATAACTTTGCATTTAAGGTCTTTGCCGTCAACACGCAGGTTATCATTGTTCTTATCACCCACATCGCGGTGGCTTTCAGAAGATGATTTAACGTAAGTGCCGATACCGCCGTTCCATAGAAGATCTACAGGCGCAGTGATGGTTGCGCGGATAAGTTCATCAGGCGTCAGGCTGTCTGCCTTTATTCCAAGAAGCTCTTTTACTTCAGGCGTTAGCTTGATTGATTTTTCAGAGCGTTTTGCAATGAACCCGCCTTTAGAAATTAGTTTCTGGTCGTAATCCTCCCACGAAGAACGCGGAAGGGCGAACATGCGTTTACGCTCTTTGAAGGAGATGGCCGCATTAGGGTTAGGGTCAAAAAAGATGTGCATATGGTTGAATGCGGCAACAAGTTTTATCTTGTCTGAAAGCAGCATACCGTTACCGAATACGTCGCCGGCCATATCACCGATACCAACTACAGTGAATTCATCTTTCTGGACGTCAATTCCCATTTCGCGGAAGTGGCGCTGAACAGATATCCAGCCGCCTTTTGCGGTAATGCCCATTTTCTTGTGGTCATAACCTACAGAGCCGCCCGATGCGAAAGCGTCGTCAAGCCAGAAGCCGTATTCTTTAGAAACGCTGTTGGCGTAGTCAGAGAATGTAGCAGTACCTTTATCGGCTGCTACCACGAAGTAAGGGTCTTCGCCGTCACGGCGGATAACGTTCTTAGGTGTAACAACTTTGCCGCCCACGATGTTATCAGTGATATCCAAACAGCCGCGCAGGAAGTTTTTATAGCATTCAACGCCCTGTTTAAGTTTTGCCTCACGCTCTTCTACTGGCTGCTTAACCACGAAACCGCCTTTAGAACCTACAGGTACGATAACCGAGTTCTTTACCATTTGCGCTTTCATCAGTCCAAGTACTTCCGTGCGGAAGTCCTCATTACGGTCAGACCAGCGAAGGCCGCCGCGTGCAACCATGCCGCCGCGAAGGTGGATGGCTTCAACCTCAGTTGAGTAAACGAATATCTCGTACATCGGACGAGGAAGAGGAAGATCAGGGACCTTACGCGAATCAAACTTGAATGAGATGTAGTTCTTATCAAGGAAGAAGTTAGTGCGCATGGTTGCTTTGATGGTATCAAGCAGACGACGCAGTGCGCGGTCTTCGTTCAGGTTTGTTACTTCACCAAGTTTCTGTTCAATTGTTTCCAGAAGCTGTTCAGGTTTAGTTTTTCCTTTAGGGTCAAAATAGGCATAGAACAGTTCCACAGCCAGTTTTGAGATGGCAGGCTGGTTAGTTAATGCGTCACGGAAGAATTGAAGACCAAGTGCTAAACCTGCCTGCATAAGATATTTACTGTATGCACGAAGAAGTGCAACATCGCGCGCAGGAAGATTCGCGAACAGAACAAGTTTGTTCAGTGAGTCATTTTCTACA
>CAYVII010000115.1:0-5146 GCA_964451475.1 uncultured Rickettsiales bacterium | reverse complement strand
CTGTTCAAGAACGTCATCTGAGCCAATTATTTTCTGTTCGCGTTTGTTATATATATAATACCAGGTTTCCTCACCAAAGCTGGATTTGCTTGAAGGTGAACCAAACACATTTATTACGTCGCCTTTATTTGACTCAGGAGTTATGCGGTCAATATTGTTCTGCTTAAGCTCTGCGCCGCGGCTTATTTCAATATCCGTGCAGGCACAAAGGGCAAGTAACAAAAAAAGGGCTTTTTTCATAAGCAGAATTATTATAATAATTTGCCCGTAAATGAAAGCAGAGATTCTTACACAGGCAGAAAATATCAAGGGGTCGATTGAACTCCTGAGGCGGTTTCTTTGACCCTGAAAAGACCGAAAAGCGCCTTGCCGAATTAAATGCGAAGTCAGAAGAGCCTGATTTTTGGGATAAGCCTGAAATAGCCCGCGAGGTTATGAAGGAAAAAGACAGGCTTAAATTCAACCTTGATAATTTTTATGAGCTTGAGCGCGGACTTAAGGATAATATTGATTTAATTGAGATGGGCGAAGACGCGGGCGATGCTGCAGTAGTGGCCGAGGCCGAGGCTGCCCTTGCAAAGCTTGAAGTACGGTCAAAACAGCTTGAGACTGAAAGCCTGCTTAGCGGTGAGGCCGATGCCAATAACGCCTTCCTTGAAATTCACCCCGGGGCCGGCGGTACTGAAAGTCATGACTGGGCCGATATTTTAATGCGTATGTACCTGCGCTGGGCGGAGCAGCGTGGCTTTAAAACAGAAACGCTTGATCACCAGCCCGGTGAGGTTGCAGGTATAAAATCAGCATCATTCCGCATTGTTGGTCATAATGCATATGGCCTGCTGAAGAATGAAGCAGGTGTTCACCGCCTTGTGCGTATTTCGCCTTTTGATTCTGCTGCGCGCCGCCATACAAGCTTTGCCAGCGTCTGGGTTTACCCCGAAGTAGATGATAATATTGAAGTAGTGATAGATGAAAAAGACCTGCGCATTGATACATACCGCGCCAGCGGTGCAGGCGGCCAGCACGTGAATAAAACTGATTCTGCCGTGCGTATCACACACTTGCCGACCAACATAGTTGTTGCCTGTCAGAATGACAGGAGCCAGCATAAGAACCGGGCCGAGGCTTATAAAATGCTGCGCGCAAGGCTTTATGAGGTAGAGCTGCAAAAGCGTGAGGCCGAGGCCGCAAAAGCCCAGGCCTCTAAAACGGATATCGGCTGGGGTCACCAGATACGCTCTTACGTATTGCAACCTTATCAGATGATAAAAGATACTCGTACAGGTTATGAAGATGGCAACAGCCGCGCTGTTCTTGACGGAAAAATTGACGGGTTTATAAATGCAGCACTGGCTGCCAAGGTCGGCAATAAATAATAAAGCAGGGGTAACACATGAAAAAAGCATCAATAGCATTACTTGCAGCATCGGCAATTGCAATTACAGCATGTAAAGGCGCGACTACGGCAGCACCAAAGGCAAGCAAGCAAGATGTTTACGCAGAAGCGCAAACCCAAACGCAAATGGCCAATGAAGCTGCCATCAAACGCGGCGAAGGCGCTGTAAAGGCAACTGACGGCATTAAGTCACGCTTTAAAACAGTGGCAGAAAAAGTAGCTCCTGCAGGTCAGGCTCTTTGCCAAGAGATCGGCGGTAAAAACTGCCAGTTCGGCTTTAAGCTTGAAGAATCTTCTGACCTTAACGCATATGCTGACGGTAATTACATAGTTGTTTCTACTGCCATGATAGATTTTACGAATGATGACGAACTTGCAACGGTAATAGCGCACGAATACGCGCATAACACAATGGGTCACGTGGCAAGCCAGACGCAAAACGCGGCAGTAGGCGGTATACTTGGCACAATTGCCGATCAGCTTGCAAGCAGCCAGGGTTTTAATACCGGCGGTGCTCTTGGGAAGTATGCGCAGGGTTACGCGGTACAGCGCTACTCGGTTGGCTTTGAGCAAGAGGCTGACTATGTTGGCCTTTATATAATGGAACGTGCAGGCTACGATATCAGTAAGGCGCCGGGACTATGGCGCAAAATGTCTCAGGCAGACAGTCGCGGCATAAGCATGCAGTCAACTCACCCTTCAAATTCAGAACGTTATGTGGCGCTTTCTCAAGCAATATCAGAGATTAAGTCAAAGAAGGCAGCTAAGCAGCCACTAGTCCCTGACTTCAGAAAAAAATAATATTTTGCGGTAAGTTAGGCTTGCTTCACAAATCTGTCATAAAAATATGCTAATCATGGTATGTAACTAGCAACAAAGGTTATTATGACAGGTCTGGCTGAAATTACTGCATTAATGAACAAAATGACCGAGGAAGAGCGCGCGGTTTTTAAAACTGAAAGCGGCACGCTTGCAAAAGTTCTTTCTGCCGGAACGCCAATGATGCATATGATGGAGCTTGCTAACGCTGCTACCAAAATTGATGCGATCTTATCTAAATATCAGACGGACCCTGAATGCACTGAAACTGTAAACTCTCTTAAAAATCAGGCTATTGGAATTCAGTCTAAACTAATGTCTGGTGATACAGCCAGCGCTGAAGAAATAAAGCAGCTTGAAGATATTTCAAAGATACAGATCGGGAACGTTTCTAACGATAAAGCCCTTGCCGATGAACAGGCAAAGAAAGAGGAAGAAGAAAAAAAGAACGTTGCCGCTAACGGTATGACAGGCGGTCTTGATGCCTGGATAGAAAAAATGATGGGCATGCTTGTGGCCCTTATTGCTAAAGCATTAGGCGGTGACAGTGATGATAAGAAAAAAGGCATTCAGTCAGAAACCGAGCCGTTGATTACAAGCACTACTACTGATCAGGGCAACCCTGAGCAATCTCCCGCGCAAACTGATCCTCAGACTCTTTCCGAAGAGCAAAAAAAGGCGGCACATGCTGCTGCAGGCGGTTTAAATGACAGAGCCTCACTTGTTGAAGCGGGCGGCAAAGGTTCTATACCAATGCAGGCAGGCCACGTTCAGGCAAACGGCAAAGCTTGATATTTCAAACTAGTTTTTATTCAATTCATCAAGCCTGTCAGACATGAACTGCGCAATAGCGCGTGATATCTCTTTTTCAGAGCCGCCGTTAACTATCAGCGCATTCCTTGCTATTAACATGGCAGACTCGTAAGCCTCAGGAACAACTATATTTGCGCCTGCTTTTAATATGGCTTCCATATTTTCCTTGTGCTTGGCACGTGCAATGATAACCGCGTCCTTGTAACGGTGGCGTATAGATTGCACCACGCGCTTAACAGGCTTGGAGTCATGAATGGTAACAATAACGGCCTTTGCCTTTTTTACGCGCAGAGATTCAAGGATCTCAGGTCTTGTAGCATCTCCGTAAAACACGGGAAGGCCTAGAGCACGGCCTGCTTTAACGCGTTTTGTTTCCTGCTCAACCGCAACAAAATTTATTCCTTCTTCCGAAAACAGTTTGGCAAGATTTTCACCCACCCAGCCAAAACCGCATATAACAAAGTGTCCGTCCAGATCTTCTGTTTCCGTGATTGCAATGTCAGATGATTTTTTACGTTTGCTGAACAGGTAAACGATCAGGCTGTAAACCAGAGGGGTGATTGCCATACTGAAGCTGACAACTATCAATAATAGCTGGCCGACGCCGCTGCTTAGCATATCTTTTTCCAGCGCCAGTCCAAATAATACGAACGAGAACTCGCTGCCTTGTGCAAGCAGTAAACCGCTGCGTATGCTGCTTTGCCAGCTAAGTTGGAAAGCGCGGCATAATGATATTATTACTAAAGATTTGATGGCAAGTAACAGTGCCGAATAAAGAACAACCTCAGGCAGGCGGTTGATAAGTTCGTTAAGGTCAAATGACATGCCTATTGTCATGAAGAACAGGCCCATTAGCAGGCCTTTGAACGGGTTGATATCTACCTCAACCTGTTTGCGGTATTCTGTTTCAGCTATCATCAGGCCGGCTATAAATGCGCCAAATGCCAGTGATAGCCCGAAATGCTCTGTGGCGTGCGCCGCCCCAAGTACAAGCAGTAATGTGGTTGCAACAAATAGTTCAGAATTACGCCTGCTGGCAGAAGCAATGACTGAAAGCACCGGCTTTAGTAAAAACCTGCCTGCCAGAAGCATTAGGGTTACAATCGCGATCGCATATGCGAACGATATCCCAAGCTGCTCGCTAATATCGCCGTTACCGGTTGCAAGAATAGGAAGCATTACTAAAAGCGGGATAACGGCAAGATCCTGCGCAAGCAGTACTGCAAATGAAACACGCCCAACCTGGCTTAATCTTTCCCCGCGCTCAGAAAGTACCTGTAGCACAACCGCGGTTGATGACATTGCAAAAGAACCGCCGATAATGAGCGCAACCTTCCAGTTATCTAAATACAGGAACGCCAGATAGCCTATAATACCTGTGGTTATTAAAACCTGCGCCGCGCCAAGCCCAAGCACATATACGCGCATTTCCCTCAGTCGTTTGAAAGAAAGCTCAAGTCCAATGGTAAATAGCAGGAACACCACGCCATATTCGGCGATATAGCTTTTTTCCTTAAGGTTGCCTACAAGCTCAAGCCCCGTAGGGCCAATTGCCGCGCCCGCAAACAGGAAGCCCAGCACCGGGCTAAGGTTGAACTGCCTGAAAATAGCCACAATTGCCACCGCTGCCGATAGCATGATTAAGATTTCCTGCAGTGATTCACCGTGAGACATGCACATATATTTGCAGGAAAAAAACCAGAAAGTCTATGGAATTTGTAATAATTCCGTCATGTGTAAATGATAAAATGCTTCACATGAACAGAAGGGATAAGAAACTTGTTAAAGACGTGTTCAGAGGTAATGATTTATCTTACGAACAGCTTATGCGCGTACAGGGATTGCGCCATGAAGTATCACAAATGGGTACTGTAGAAAAAACATGGATGCTTGGATTTTCAAGTCTTTATACTAATCAGAGCGCTCCTTCATTTGAAAAGAAATTCAAAAACGCTGCTCTTAAAGTTGCAAAAGAAGAGTTCGATAATTTGCAGGAAGATGGAAACAGGGGCATTCCGCGTTGCTCTTTAGAACAGGCTTTGCAAAGCAAAGAAAGAATAGGTCAGGCATTATCGGCAGGCGGACATAAATTTAGTAATTTAAGTTTGTTTGGAAGCG
>CAYVII010000114.1:0-5206 GCA_964451475.1 uncultured Rickettsiales bacterium | reverse complement strand
AGGGATTTTTTTCTTATCAGAGATAACGCGTTTTATTTGTTGTTTTTTGTCTTCCTCTTCAACCAGTTGTGCCATCAGGTCATCACGGTTCGGCAGCGGCAGAAGTTCATCTTCGCTCTGGTCAATGGTTGAGCCAAGTTCTTTATCAAGCTTGTTGTAAATCTGTTTATCAAGATGCGGGATCTTCAGGCCGCCCGGATTATCGGGCAGTTCCTTGAATGGTTCTTCGTTTGCGCTGATAACCGGTATTGAACCGCCGGTAGGGCTGGCGATTGAATGTCCTATCTCATAGAAAGTTTTGAAAAGGCCGTAGCCTGCGCCTGCTACCAGAAGGGATATGATAATTATTGCGAGCGGTTTTTTGCCGCCTGAGCTACGGTCTGCAGGCACGTGAATAAAATCATCCTCTTCGGTCTTCTCGTGGAACGGGAAGTCCTTGGGGAAATTGCGGCCATTATTGTAGCGTTTGTCCATAAACAATTATTTATGCCAAACACCTAAATATGCAAGGGCTAGTTACGCTGAAAGGGCTACTGGTGCTATTCTTTCAGGCATACGTTGCGTGCGTGCAGAAGCCGGAGGTACACGGTCACCTGAAGCCGTTATAAGCTCTGCGTAACGTAAAGTATGCGCTTCGCCTCTTTGGGCAGGGTTTTCAATGTCCGCCTTAGTGTTCTTGCTGCTAAGAATAAGGGCGTGGCCAACCAGTCTTTGTTGCTCAAGCTGCTGTTCTATGAAGTCCGGCTGAGGTTTGTGTTTTACGTAACCTGCAACCCTGCGAAGGCCAAGCTGCATAAGGTCGCTTAAGCCTGTAAGGCTTTTCAGGCCGGCCTGTACATATGCTTCCCCTTTGAATTTCTGTCCATAAGCGTTTGCGAGGTTAGGATCAAAGTTGGCGTTCAGCTCTGTTTCACCTTTACGCAGGAAGGCTTCAAAGAAACGGTGTTTTGTTAAAGCTTCCAGAGTTGCGGCTTTATCTGCCTGTTCAAATGCGCCCGGTATATCTGCGCATTCTTCACGCACGGTATCCAGATATTTTGCATCTTTGAAAGGTGATAGTTTTTCCAGTATCTCTGTGCTGTTTATAGTTTTTGCAGGGGCTCCTTTTTCATCAAACAGTGTAACATGTTTGCCGGAGAGAAGGGCTTCAATACCTTCTTTAAGGCCAATAAAGTTTGAAGGAATGTTTGCCATATCAAACTTAAGGGCAACCGGTACTGCGCGCATATCTTCATATAACGCGTATTTGTTACCTTGTCTGCCGGTAGCGCGTGAGCTGCGGTCAGGGTTGTGCACAATGTTGTTCAGATATTCTTCTGCCTGCTTGTTTTTCCTTACGGCTAAAACGAAGCGGTTTGCAGATACTGCCTGTATGAAATCAAGCGCTTGCTCCACGATTTTTTCAAAGTCTTTTTGCGAGTCAGCTTTTGTTTTTGCATGCACGAATCCGCTAACAAGGCCGCTTAATGAACCTGCAAGCTGTTCAGAGCCATATGCTTTGCATTCAGCCCTTTCAAGGGGGTGGCAGGCTTGTGTGGTCACTGAAACTTCAGCGCCCATGTTCACTTCGTCAGACATAAGGCTTGTCATGAGCCCGTCTTCTGCGGTACCGCCGCGGTTAAGGTTGTTACCGCGTCCCTGTTTGAAACGAACTTCAATGCCGTTTTTGGCAAATAGTTCTTTCAGCATGCGTGTGGTTTTGTATATCTGCCATTCAGATGCAAAGTTTCCGGCAGATTTCGCGCCGTCGCTGAAGCCCACCATGATCTCGGCATAGCCGCGTTTTTTATAGTAGCTCTTAATAAGGTCATCATTCAGAAGCTCAGTAAATATTGCTTCTGCGTTTTCCATATCTTCAAGTGTTTCAAGAAGAGGGACAATACCTATTTTAGCTTCTACAACTTTATCAATGTCATGTTCTTTAGTGTTATCGATCTTGATAAGGCCGGTTTCCTTGAACAGTACCATCAGTTCATAGAAATTCTCAGCGCCTGAGAAATTGGCGATCTCGTGCCTGTCTATAACAGTATTTACACCCAGTTTATCGGCAAAATGGTTCATCACCACTAGGCGTTTAAGTGTATCCATGTACTGGTGTCTTTCCTCATTATCCAGTTTTACAGGGTTGCCTTTATCATCTATCTTGATCCTATCAAGGAAATATTCATGGCCTATCATCTTGTTGCCCTGATGGTAGAAAAGACCGTCACTGCTTAGTTCAAAGGTCCATTCTTTATGTTCAAGCTGGCCGGTTTTATCATTGGCCAGATCAAACTTGATCTTGGTTTCTTCAACCTGTTGCCTTAGCTGCGCAAGAAGGCTTTTAAAATCAGGGTGGCGTGCAGGGAAGTTATCGGGGTCAAAAGAGCCTATGCGTGCAAGGTCTGCATAGCTGGTTTTGGTTGTAAGTTTTTGCAGCGGTTTATCGGCGTGCTCTTTATTATACTCTTCCACATGGCTGTTATAAGTGCGAATGAAGCGGTTATGTATCTTCCTGTATTCCGTCATGAACGGTATTACATGCGAGGTAACAATGTTTGAGGCCAGTTTGAAATCAGTTACAAGCAGGTTCCTGACAAATTTAGTTTTGTGTTCACCAAGTTGCTGGTAGACGGATTCTTTAGGGTTTCTCCATTGTTTGCCGATGCCGCCTTCCTGATTGATGTCGGTAACATAATCAATGCAATGCTTCTGGAATGCGTGGTCATCTTCACTTGGGACTTCCGGGTAAAGTCCTTTAGCTTTTTTACCCGCGCTTCTTACGTAAGCAACCTGAACAAGGGCAGAGAATACGTTGGCAAGTTTCTTTGAGTTCTCACGCGTATCCCATTTAGGGCCTGCCAGTTTACCGTCTTTGATAGCATCGGAAATATTCCTGAATAGTTCCATAGCGGTTGCTTTGGTTCGGCCGTCGGCATCGGCAGAGCGGTTCCAGGTAGCATCGACTATAACTTCAGAAGGGTCATTTATTGCGATTCCAGAAGCGATGTCAGGGAATATTTCTTTTGCCGCTTCATTCCAGCCATCGGCAGTGTATTGGCTATTTTCATGAGACCTGTCAAGGTTAGTTGACTCGATCTCTGTTTCTTCTTCAAGAGTTACCTTGTTTAAGTGCGTGAATGCAGTATCAGGGTTTTTAGCGTCGGCAACTATTTTGTTAACCGCTGCAAATGCATCTTGTTCCTGTATGTCCTCGCCGTTTTTTATTTTACGGGCAATTTCTTCAAGTGAGCCAACAAGTTGGCGCTCAAGCATTATTGCAAGAATTGTGTGCAGAACCGTTGGGTGGGTTGTGCTGGTAAGCCTCAGGCGCATTTTCTCCCTTGCTTCCTTAATAAGTTCCCTTGCTTTTACAGGGCCGTGTTCTTTTTCAAGGTTACGGAAAAGCTCAACAAATCTTTCTTTCGGTGTTCTTGCGTGAAAGCTGATATCAAAGAACCTTAGTGACCTTAACACAAGGAATTCGGCGCTCATGAAGCGGCCAAGCTCCAGCCTTTCATCGTCAGAAAGTTCTGTGCTGTTGGTTATAAGTTCATTTAAAGTTTGAGGGTTACGCTTGTGTAGTGAGCCATTTACACCGGTTTTATTATTTTCGTTCACCTGAGAAGAATATTCTTCGGACTTTTCGCGCAGGGCGGCATATTTTTCGTAAACTGACTGGCTGATAAGGCCTTGGCGCAGGGCAGTGTCATAAAAATTGCTATATACAGATCTTTGTAGTTCCAGCAATTTAGCTTCTTTGGCTCTTTGTGCGACATGCTTGGCATAAAGAGGGGCTTTTTCAGTATCCCTTTGGGCTTTTATTTTTTGTAGGCGCGTTGTTTCTTCGCTAAACTTTCTGAAACTCATAAAAATTACTACCTGTACTAGTTAATATTTATTCACACATTAATAAAATCGGGTACGAAATTCAAGTAAAATCCTTTTACCTCATTTCGGTTGGGGCGGTTACACCCATAATGGTTAAACCGTTTGTTATTACTTGGGAAATTGCTTTAACTAAGGCTATTCTGGCCTTGGTTATTGCTTCATCTTCGGTAATAAAACGGGTTAGGTTCCAAAGGGCGTGGAATTCGGCTGCCAGCTCTTGCAAATAGAATGCAATACGGTGTGCCTCAGCATGGGTCGCGGCCTGTTCAATAACGCGCGGGAATTCGGTAAGCTTTTTGATAATGCTTATCTCGTTCGGGTCATTCAATAGGGTTAGGTCAGCGCCTTTGCCATCTGTGTTTGCCTGACGAAGTACCGAATGGCAGCGTGCGTTTGCGTACTGAACATAGAAAACAGGGTTATCTTTATTCTGCTGCACAACCTGGTTGATATCAAAATCCAGCTCAGCCTCATTCTTGCGCGTTAACATAATAAAGCGCAGTACGTCTTTGCCAACTTTATCCAGCACATCACGCAGCGTAATAAAGTTACCTGCGCGTTTACTCATTTTCAGGGCTTCTCCGTTCTCAACTACTTTGACCAGCGAGCATAGTTTTACGTCCAGCGTAACTTTGCTGTCAGAAAGAGCCGCAACGCCTGCTTTGATACGCTTAACATAACCGCCGTGGTCAATGCCAAGTATGTTGATAAGGCGTTTATAACCGCGTTCAACTTTGGTTAAGTGGTAGCCAAGGTCACCTGCAAAATAAGTAAAGCTACCGTCTGATTTTTTAATTGCGCGGTCAACGTCATCACCAAACTGGGTTGATTTGAAGAGTGTCTGTTCCCGCTCTTCATAATCATCAACCTGTTTGCCTTTTGGTGCTTCAAGCACGCCAACATATATCAGTCCTTTGCTTTTCAGAAGTTCCAGCGCTTCGTCAACTTTGCCTGCTTTTTGCACTTCATGATATTCTGACGTGAATTTATCAAACTTTATTGCCGCCGCTTCAAGGTCCGGCTTGATGTAATCTTCCAGTATGCTGGTAACGGCAATTTCACGCAGGTCAGAAAGATCTTTGTCTTTTATCTTTGCCGCAACTTCTACCAGATACTCACCGGGGTAGTAACCTTGCGGAATTTCGGTAGCACCGTCAAGGCGCAGCTTTAGTGATTTTTTTAGTGTCTCGATCTGGCCGCCGGCGTCATTGATGTAATATTCGCGTGTAACATCATAGCCTGCTTTAGTTAGAATATTTCCAAGCACGTCACCAAATACAGCGCCGCGCGCGTGGCCAATATGCATCGGGCCGGTTGGGTTGGCAGATACGAATTC
>CAYVII010000113.1:0-5291 GCA_964451475.1 uncultured Rickettsiales bacterium | reverse complement strand
GGGCCAAAACCGTGAACAAGGTTCTCAGGTTCCATCTTCACAACCGGAACAGGCGCTTTAATGCCCGCCTGCTGCAGGGCAAGGTTGAACTCATTTGCGTAAGGGCTGATTGGAACTACCCTTAGTTTTTTACCTTCCATGAATGTGCCAACGCTGGTTATCGGCGGTGACATGACGTCAACTATTGTAAGCACGTTACCCGGTATTGTGCGGGCAAGATCTGCAACATCATCGGCCAGCGGCGCACCAAGAGAAAATAGGGGGGAACTGGCTGAAGTCCTGCCTGTTCTTGTGTCCCTGCGCCCATTCGCGCCATGTTTTAAGGTAAAGTTTCTCACCGTCTGAGCGGGCATTGTCAATCGTACCGTCTTCAAGAGCGGGTTCATAAAAATCATCGTCAGGCTGTAAGATGCGGTCACGCAGTTCAACCACTTCCTCTTCTACTTTTGAAAGGCGCGTTTTTAATTCTGCCACTTCCGCGTTCTTTTGAATAAGCGGCGCAAAAAATAATTTGATATCAGGCAATATCTCTTCGGTTACTGACTGGTCATATTTTTTGCCATTGGCGGCATCGGTAAGCGCAGAGTAAAGGCGCTTCACGTTAAGCGGGGTTTGCTTCTTTTCCTGCGGAAGGATAGTGACGTTCCGGGCAACTATGATATTTTCCACTTCCTGCTCACGCGTGGTTGAAAGCCAGTTGCCCAGTTCCACGTCAAGATCGGTTGAAGTTCTTTTTAACACTTTGCGCCAGTTGTTTAAGAACTCCTGCAGTAATACGAAGCTACGGTTGTGGCCACGGCTGTTCTTTTCCGCCTCAAGATTATAAACAAGCCAGTTAAGGTAGTTGTCATGCGGTTTTGTGAAGCAGATAACAAAGTTTGTTTCAATGCCGCATTCGGCAAAAACCTCTGCCCATAAATTTCCGGTACGGGCAAGGTTTGTGCTGTTGATAAGCAATGTCTGTTTATCTGCAAATTCTGCCTGAAGAAGCTGCTTCATCTCATCCTTGATGCTATCTAGCAGGTCATTCTTCTCCCAGTTATCGGGCATTAAATGAGTTGAGCCGGCATCAAGTTTCAAAGTTTTAAGCAGGTCATAGTTCAGCTTTTCAAGTTCGAATGTTTTTTCAAACTCGGAAACGCCAAGCAGTTTTATGCTGTTGCCTACAAGGGTGTGGTCACTATCGGGTGCGCCTACAACAAGAATCGCGCGCGCGGCAGCATTACCTTTTGCGGGTTTTGCATCCGGATCGTCTTCATCAAGTCTTTTAGCGCCGAACAATGCCATTTACTCTGCCTTATATATCCTGCGCGAAGAAATCCTTACTTTCGCGTATAGGTTTAACAAAATGCTCATCTACGTAACTAAGCAGCGTTTGTATATTCTCTTCCACCGCATTGTTTTTGGTATCAATTACCAGGTCAGCGTTATCAGGTTCCTCAAACGCATCATCAATACCGGTGAAGCCCTTAATTTCGCCTTTTCTTGCCTTTTTGTAAAGACCTTTCGGGTCACGTGCCTCGCAGGTTGCAAGGTCGGCCTTAATATATACGCTGTGGAAGTTATCAAGGCATGCGGCGCGCGCAGTTGTGCGGTTTTCCTTATAAGGGGAAATGAACGAGGTTATCACTATAGTTCCGCTTTCCGCGAAAAGGTTGGCAACCTCTGCCACACGGCGAAGATTTTCGTTCCTGTCTTTATGGGCAAAGCCAAGATCATTTGAAAGACCCTGTCTTACGTTATCGCCATCAAGCACAAACACGTTGTAGCCTTTACGGAACAGGCGTGATTGAAGCTCGTTGGCAATTGATGATTTGCCTGAGCCTGAAAGGCCGCTGAACCACAGAACACCGCCTTTGTGGCCGTGTGCGATCTCGCGTTCCTGACGGCTAACTTTAAAGTCAACGCTTGTCAGGTTCTCAGATTTATTAGCAATTTTCTTACGCTGGTCAGGGAAGCCTGTGGTATCTACAATCCCGCCGCCAACAGTATCGTAACCATCCAGTATGGTGAAACGGCCCATAAGGCTGTTATCTGCAAAGTCATCAAGGCTGAACAGCCCGCGTGAACGGAAGATAACTTCGCCCACGCCGCTGCGTTCAAGTTTTTTAGTGTCTGAATGTGCAAGGTCGTTCGTATCAACAACTTTTTCAACCTTTTTAACTTCCACGTTGTAAACAGCGGTTGAAAGTTTCAGCTTGTATTTTTTGCCTTCTTCAAGAGGTTTATCGGAAAGCCAGAATAGTTTTGCGCGGAACAGGTTACTTAGTTTTGGCGCATCTTCAACATGGCTGGCGATGTTACCGCGTTCCACAAAGATCTGGTTTTCAAGCGTAATACCAACAGACTGGCCTGCGTAGGCTTCTTTCTGTTCTGGCATACCCCATGCTTCGATTGATTTAATTGTTTCAACGCGGTTATGCGGGCTGAAAATAATTTTATCACCCACTTTTAGTTTGCCCGATTCAATGCGGCCAACAATGATGCGGCGTTCATCAAACTTATAAACATCCTGCACAGGCAGGCGCAGCGGAAGGTCAACCAGTGAAGGCAGTTGCTGGAACTGGTCAAGAGCCTCGGTTATCGCAGGGCCTTTATACCATTTCATGTTATCGGATCTTTTCACGATATTATCGCCTTCACGTGCGGCGATAGGGATAATGAATTTAGGAGTTACGCCGATAGACTTAAGGTAAGCGGTGTATTCTTTCTCGATCGCTTTGAAAACTTTCTCGTCATAATTAACAAGATCCATCTTGTTAACCGCAACGGCAATTTGTTTTACACCTAAAAGATGCAGCAGATAGCCGTGACGTTTTGATTGTTCTTTCACGCCTTCCTTTGCGTCAATGATAAGCAAGGCAGCTTCCGATGATGCTGCGCCCGATATCATGTTCTTCAAAAATTCTTTATGGCCGGGAGCGTCAATTATCACGTAATCACGCTTTGGTGTTTTAAACCAAATTTGAGTTGTATCAACGGTTATGCCCTGATCACGCTCAGACTGAAGGGCATCGGTCAAAAAGCTCCACTCAAACGGCATGCCGCGTTTTTCAGAAGATTTTTTTACCTTCTCATACTGGCCTTCGGGCAGGCTGTCTGTTTCATAGAACAGTCTACCAACAAGTGTTGATTTGCCGTGGTCAACGTGACCCACGATAACAATTTTAAGCTGTTCTTTTTGGTGTTCAGCTACGTCTATTCTTTGTGCAAGTGCTGTGTTTGACATTGTATTAAAGTATCCAGATAAATATTGCGGTTGTGATGGTTATTACTTCTATGATCGGTTTTACCATCAGGAAGTTTTTAATTGTGCTGCGGTTAACAACAAAGCCCATGCCTATAGAAAAACCTATGAACAGAAGCAGGGCGACGTACCATTTAAGGTTCAGGAAACCCCAGATGATAACCGATGTATAAGCTGCGCCTGCAATTATGCTTAGCAGGTGCTGTAGTTTATTGTTTGCCGCAAATTCCTTGCCCACGCCTGCTGAAAGGCGGATAAGGTCTGCACGGGTTGAAAGTGAGCCAAGCGCAAGCACGATATAATATAAAAATTGTTTATCTATCATATTACATGTACCCCGCTGCGCGTAGACGTTCGAATGATGATTCATCTTCAGACGCACCCATTGGGCGGCCGGCACGTTCTGAAACTTTTGTTACTTTCAGTTCTTCAATGATCTCATCAATATTAGTTGCTGTTGATGGAAGCGGGTAAGTGATTCCTTTCTCGCCAAGTGAGCGGAAGCGCATCATTTTACCGCCGTAATTTTCTCCATAAAACTCACCATATGGCTTTGCGAAATATAGAGGAACGATAGGGATACCCTCGCGTTTGATGTATAGCCAGACATCAAGCTCTGTCCAGTGTAGAAGAGGGTGGATACGCACGTGAGTTCCCGGAGGGAAGTCAGTCATATATTGCCCCCAGAATTCAGGCGGCTGGTCTTTTACGTTCCAGTCATTATCAATACCGCGCGGGCTGAAATAGCGTTCTTTTGCACGCGTACCTTCTTCATCACGTCGGATGCCGGCGATGATGCCGTCAAATTTCTCGCGGTCTAAAACCTGCTTCAAGCCACCGGTTTTACGTGCGGCGATACGCGCAGAATGCGGCAGGCTTGGGTCAGTTGATTCGTAAGGGGGGCAGATCTCTTCAATAAGATTGATGTTCCATTCTTTTTTGTATCTATCGCGGAAATCATAAACTTCCTGCATTTCCAACTCAGTATCCAGCTGGATTAGCGGGAAAGGTACTTTGCCGTAAAAAGCTTTCATAGCAAGCCAGCACATTACGTTGCTGTCTTTACCGAATGACCAAAGCATACCAAGTTTTTTGATATGGTATTTTGCCTCACGGAAAATATAAATTGATTCCGCCTCAAGCTTATCAAGGTGGTCCATTTCATGTTTGTTACTTTTTACTATCGCTATCATTTTCTTCTCGTTGTTAAAAAAGTTAGTTCGTTATACTGACCAATCTGCTACTTGTGAATTGTCCAAGTGTATTCCGCATTCGGTCTTTTGTTCGCCGGTTTCTTTGTTTGCAGTGTGCGCCCATCTTCCTGCGCGTTCATCCTGCCCTTCAGCCACTGGCTGTGTGCACGGCGCGCAGCCGATTGATTTATAACCTTTGGCAACCAACGGGTGTTGCGGCAGGCCGCGTTTTGCAAATTCTTCTTTCAGTGCCGCTTTATCGTAATAAGCAAGCGGGTTGATGCGGAAAACGCCTTCATCATCCAGCTGGAAGTAAGTTAGGTCAGAGCGTTCTTTTGTCTGGTAGCGCTTACGGCCGGTGATGAGTGATTTTATTCCCATCTCTTTTACGGCGCGGTTCAGCGGTTCTACTTTACGCATCCAGCAGCAGCGGTTTGGCATGAAGCTCCATAGGTCACCTTTTGCATCTATGCGCTGAACCATTTCAGGCTGTGGTTTTAAAAATCTTATATCGGTAAGGCCAAGTAATTTGCGTAGCTCTTCCACATATTGCAGAGTTTCTTCAAAATGTTTTTCAGTTTCTAAAAATAGAATCGGGGTTGAAGGGTCAACTTCCGCAACTAGTGAAATAAGCAGGGCAGAGTCTGCACCAAAGCTTGAGAATAAAGCTATCTCGTCTTTGAATTCTTCTTTGATGACCGTGCGTAAAAGAAGTTTTGCATCCATGCCGCCGTAAAAAGATTCCAGCCGCAGAAGACGGTCTTTCTTCTTTGGGTCAAAGTTACTGTGACTTTCAAACTGGTCTAACATTTATGTAATTTCTTGCGTAAATTAATTACGGGCGCGCTTTA
>CAYVII010000112.1:0-5336 GCA_964451475.1 uncultured Rickettsiales bacterium | reverse complement strand
GCAACCACCTGCAACAAATTGAAGAAGCGCTGTTTGAACATAAAAAAAACCTGATCATTTTCCCTGAAGGAACTACAGGAGACGGCCGCGGCGTCCTTCCGTTCAAATCATCACTTTTCAAAATTGCCGAAAATCTTCCGGAGCATGAAAAACTTACCATCCAGCCGGTAACAATTGAATATACGCACATCAACGGCCTGCCCGTTCAGGCAAATGAACGTAAAAAGATCGCATGGGTGGGTGATGCCTCATTCGGCCCGCATTTCAAACAGTTTGTAAATCTGGGCATGATACGCGTAAGCGTTACGATACACCCTCCTCTGCCAAATTTAAAAGACCGCAAACTGCTTGCGGCAGAAGCTCAGAAGGTTGTTTCAAGCGTATATAACTAGGTTATTTTTTTGCAGCGTACAGCGCAATAACAACTATTAGTATCGTGATAGCCTGCAGCCAAATACGCGCCGCCATAAGCTTGTTGGAAAGCCTCTTATCGGTCTCACCGCCCTTAACCATAACAATAATGCCGACGACAAGCACCGCCAGAGTGGCAATAATAAAAATAATAAGAAGTATACTCAAGATATGCCCTTTTGATCGCTGAACAAGCCCTGACCTTTTGCGTCATACGCAAGGTCTTTGACCGATATACCTTTAGAGCGTGAGTTAAGTGAGAACAGGCGCTTTGCAAAGAAGCTGTTCTTGTGGGGCATTAAAGACATCATCCAGTTATGGAACTGGTCAAGCTTGATAGGGAAATCTACTTTCAGGCGGCCAAACGCAATTTCATGAATACCGGCATAACCGCTACTATTAAATCCCATCTGGGATGTGATTGCGCCCATATTGACGCCGCCAGCACCTGGACCTGCCATATTTATCTCCTCGCTTTAATTATATATAAAACCATACGGAACACAATAGCTGTAACAAAAGTTTCAAGAAGCCATACGCTCTTTAATTGGCCTGTAAGACTTGCGGTGATGCACCGTTATCCCATATTTATCAAGGGCTTCTAAGTGGCACTTAGTGCCATAACCCTTATTACTCAGCCAATTATATTGCGGGAACTCGGCTGCCATTTCCTTAATTATCTTATCTCTGGTTACCTTGGCTATAATTGAAGCAGCAGCAATTGAATAACTTACCGAATCGCCCTTTATCACATATTGCATATTACAAGGCAGGTTCGGCAGGCTGTTGCCATCTATGAGCGCATACCCTGCTTTTACAGGCAATGCTTCGTAAGCACGCAACATTGCAAGCTTTGTAGCGGCCAGAATGTTAAGCTCATCTATCTCCTGCACACTAGCCTGCCCTATTCCATAATGGCAGGAAGTAATTATCTGCTCGTAAAGTACATTACGCTTTTTCTCTGGTAATTTTTTAGAATCGTTCAAACCTTTTATTATATCACCGTTAACAATAACAGCAGCGGCAACCACAGGCCCGCACCATGGCCCGCGGCCTGCTTCATCTATTCCGCAGATAATACCGCCGATATTTTTTTCAAGATCTAATGTAGGTGACATATATTCCCTGCAACAAGCTTTACAGGAAATAAAAAAAGAGGCCACGAAAATATCCGTGACCTCTTTGCAATTTAAGCTTACGCCCTATTATCTTCTGTCACCGAAAAAACGAAGAAGATATAAAAACAGGTTGATGAAAGTGATATAAAGTGTCATTGCGCCTGTTACAGCCACTTTACCCATTTCTTCAGGATTGCCCTCAACCACATAGTACATTTCTTTAAGCTGCTGGTTCATGTACGCAGTAAGACCCGTAAAGATCGCCACGCCAATGAATGACAGAGCATAGTCAAGAGCAGCGCTTTGCAGGAACATGTTCACAAGTGTTGCAATAACAAGACCCCACATACCCATGATAAGGAATGATCCAATACCGCTCAGGTTGCGTTTTGTTGTATAGCCGTAAAGTGCCATACCGCCAAACACTGCAGAAGTTATAAAGAACACTTTCGTAATGCTTTCACCGGTATATGTCATGAATACCGTAAAAAGCGAAAGGCCCATCAGCGCAGAGTAAGACCAGAACATAACATGCGTAGCCTGAAGGCTCATGCCGCCGCGTGAGAAGAAATAAACAGCCCACGGAACAAGCGGAGCAAACACTACAGCATAGAAAAGAAGCGTAGGTTTAAGGCCTGCTTCAGTCTGTGCAAACATCATGCTGATGAACTCAGGAGATGTGCCCGCAAAATATGCTATAGAGCCAGTAAGAACCAGCGCAAGGCACATATATTTGTATATGCTAAGCATATAGTTGCGCAAACCGGTATCAACATTTGCCGATACTCCTGTTTGTGTATTCAACTTTGTGTAATCTTTCATTTTTTTCCTCTTTGTTAGTAGTGGATATATTATAATGCCTGCGAACCTTTTTTTCAAGTATATAGCGTCACAGCCATCCTTTTTTCTTGAAATATCTGTATGGTAGATAAGCCGAAACAAGCATTAAAAATAACGCCAGCGGGTAACCGTAATGCCAACTAAGCTCCGGCATCGAATTAAAGTTCATACCGTAAATGCTTGATATAAGCGTAGGCGGAAGGAAGATCGTAGCTGCAAGCGTGAAGAGTTTAATTATGTTATTCTGCTCGTAATTGATCATTCCAAGCGTGGCATCAAGTAGGAATATAGCTTTATTTGAAAGAAAATCCGCATGTACACTCAGCGCGTTTATATCACGGATCAGCACTTCAAGATGTGCTTTTTCATCGCGGTTACCAACATTACTTGCAAATGTCAGAGCACGGTTGAGCGTCATCAGGCTTTCACGTGCTTTTGATATCAGGTCTCCGCTAATACCAACCTGGCTAAGCGCCTCTTCAAAACGCATACGCTCTTTTTTCTCACTGAATACGCGGCGCGAAGTAACATCAATTCCGGAACCTATTTTTTCTATGATATCGGCAATACGGTTTATTATGGCCTCTGCTATTTCATTAAAAACCTGCACATGTGTTTGCGGGCGCAACTTACCGATGCGGGAAACATATTGCCTAAAAGCACCCATCTCCTGATAACGTAGCGTTATTATGCTGGCAGGAGTAATAATAAAGGTCACCGCTTCAGTAGAAGGAGTATTGGTATCTGCATTAACAACAACTACTGCCGTTAAATATAATACACCGTCTTCTTCATATAAACGGTTGGAAAGCTCGATCTCGGCCATCTCTTCACGCGTGGGAATGCTAAGATCAAAAAATTTCTCAACGGCTTTTTCCTCTTCATGGGTGGGCGATACCACATCAAGCCATATACAGCCGGCATCGTTAGCCAATTCTGTAACCTGCTGATATCCACTATCATTTTTATAAGAATAAAGCATCTTGCCTTTATTATATAAAATGCCGCTTGACCCCGCTACCCTTTTTTGTCAATATACCCCTATGGGGTATATACTAACTATAGCAATGATACTAATAAGCTCTGCGGCAAACGCGCGCCCCGTTTCCTATTCAGGCGGCTGGATGGCAATGGGCGAACATGATTTCTCCAAAACCACGGCAGATGTGATGTACTCTGCCACAGCCAATGATGCATTTGGCGTTGGCTACGTAAATTCACACTCTGATGACTATGAAGGCTACATGGCACATTATAACCGCCTGCTGAAACGCTGGAACTTCCCTGACGCACAGGCAAATATATTCGCACTTAGCGGCGTTGGGATAGTTGATGACGGCAAAGATGAGGACCTTGCAGGTAGTATTGGCATTGAAATAGATGCCGAAGACCGCCGCTTTTACGGCCTTTACCAGAATGAATATATAAAGGGCGGAGATATTGTGGATGAATTCACCCAGAAATTCCGCCTTGGCGTTGCGCCATATATTGCAAATTACGATGACCTGCATACATGGCTGATAATGGAAGTAAGGCACCGGCCTAAGCAGGACGACAACATAATATTACAACCAACAATCCGCATGTTCATGGGCAATTACCTATGGGAAACCGGCATTACCGAACATGGCGATATCACCTTAAACTTCGCAATGAACTTTTAACCAGAGGAACTAAAAAATGAAAAAGATACTTATCGCAATTGCAATACTGGCAGCCACAAATAACGCAGAGGCAAAAATAGTCCAAGCCCATGTTAACGGCCTTGTATGCGCGTTCTGTGCAACAGCGATAGAGAACAGCCTGAAAGAAGAACCGGGCGTGAAATCAACTAAAGTGGATCTTGATACCAAGATAGTAACAGTTGATTTTGAGGACGGCAAAGAAATGACCGATGCCAAGCTAAAAGAAACACTTACAGACTCAGGCTACACAGTCACAAAAATAGAGAGATAATATGCAAAAATTTTTATCTACACTTTCGTTACTCACATCATTTAGCACCTTGTTCTGCTGCGCGCTTCCGGCATTGCTGGTAGCAATCGGCGCAGGCGCCGCCCTTGCCGGGCTGGTTTCCAACGTGCCGCAGTTAGTGTGGATATCTGAGCATAAACTTGGCCTGTTCATATTTTCAGGGTTAATGCTTAGCTTCACCGGATTTATGCTGTGGAAGAACCGCAATGCCCCGTGCCCTATTGATGCAGGCAAGGCAACAGCATGCAAACGTACACGCAAAGTAAGCAAATACGTATTTTTCGTATCTGTAAGCATATACGCAATAGGCAGCTTTTTTGCCTATGTAGCACCATATTTAATTTAGGAGGAATTATGGATTGTTGCAAAAAAACGACGGGTCACCCCTCACATTTAAACGAGCTTAAGAACCTGAACCGTATCAGCGGCCAGATAGAAGCGATAAAACGCATGATAGATGAGCGTAAATACTGCCCCGATATTTTAACGCAACTACGCGCAGTGCGCGCTGCTACTAAAAGCGTTGAAGTAAAAATACTGGAAGCGCACTTAAATGCCTGCGTGGAAGAATCACTTGGCAAAGGCACGGCCAAAGATAAAAAAGCCAAGATCAATGAACTGACCGAGTTATTCAAACGCTTTGATTAAACTAAGCGGCATTGACCTCTGCGTTATTGATAGCATCTAAGAACACCTGACCGTAACGCTGTATCTTAACATCTCCTACACCGTTTATATTTGCCATATCTGCCAGTGAGCGCGGCTTGCTGATAGCAAATTCACGCAACGTCTTATCATGAAATATAACATAAGGCGGCACGTTCTGTGCCTTTGCAAGTTCCATACGCACGGCCTTAAGCGCGTTATATAAATACTGGTCACTATCATCACCAAAACTAACCGCGGGAGCTTTCTTGCCTGCCTTTTTAGCCTTGCCTGTATACTTACGAAGATCGATGTTCTTTTTTGTTTTTAAAAAATCATGCCCGCCTG
>CAYVII010000111.1:0-5389 GCA_964451475.1 uncultured Rickettsiales bacterium | reverse complement strand
CGTGAAGGAACTTGGCGCCGACATTATATTAGGCAACACTTACCACTTAATGCTTCGCCCTACGGCTGAGCGCGTTGCCAAGCTTGGCGGCCTGCATAAATTCATGAACTGGCATGGGCCTATCCTTACGGATTCAGGTGGCTTTCAGGTAATGAGCCTTAGCAAGCTGCGTAAAATAACTGAAAAAGGCGTGACCTTCCAAAGCCATATTGACGGCTCAAAGCATGAGCTTACGCCTGAGCGCAGTATTGAGATCCAGCATTTGCTTGGCAGCACTATTACCATGGCGTTTGATGAATGTACGCCATACCCTGCAACATGGGAGCAGGCAAAAAAATCTATGGAAATGTCGATGCGCTGGGCTGAGCGTTCTAAAAAGGCATTTGTAAAGCGTGAAGGCTATGCGCTGTTTGGCATTGTTCAGGGCGGCATTTACCCAGACCTTCGCAAAGCAAGTATTGAGGCGCTTCAGTCTATTGGCTTTGACGGCTACGCCATTGGCGGGCTTGCGGTTGGTGAAGGTCAGGAAATGATGTTCAAGGTTCTGGACGATCTTATGCCGCACATGCCGTGGGATTTCCCGCGTTACCTGATGGGCGTTGGCAAACCTGACGATATTATAGGTGCGGTTAAGCGCGGCGTTGATATGTTTGATTGTGTTCTGCCAACCCGCAACGGGCGCAACGGGCAGGCATTCACCTCATACGGCCCTGTTAACATCCGCAATTCAAAATACGCCGAAGACCATGAGCCGCTTGACCCCGCAACCCCAAGCCCTGCCAATAATTACAGCAAGGCATATTTACACCACCTGTTCAAAGCGGGTGAAATGCTAGGGCCTATGCTGCTTACATGGCATAATTTAAGCTATTACCAGCAGATCACTTCCAAACTTCGCAAAGAAATCTGAAAAATATCCACTTGCATATTACTTTTTGTTTATTAATGTTATTTTTATTAATAACAAATGTTAAGTAATGGGCCCAAGACAGAAACGATATAGATGGCTTAATACCTTACCTCTTGTAGGTAAGCCCCAAGCTTCACACCTGCCACGCCCTCCGGGAATTAGATATGAGGATAGCGACCCCAGTAATTTTACTACAGTACCCATCAATAAAGATGCGGGAGTACTTGACCTTTTAAGTCGCCCAAAAAAAGACAGGAAAGTACCGCCCGAGCATGAAAAACCACCGGCGACACACGAAGCTATACAGGAGCCGCAACCAATACCGGAACCCGAGCCTTTAGCAGAACCGCAACAACCAACAGAAGAACCAACAATTAATTCCCAACCAGCAGGAGTAATAACAATGACAACCCAACCAGCAGAAGCAGATGCAAGCCTATTAAGAGTAGTAGCCTCAGACCCTGAGCCGTCATCTTCCACAGAAACTTTTGCCGTTACCGCAACTGCGGGTGAAAAACCTATCAGGTATAAAATTGTCAGGATAGAGCATGACAGGCCATTCAAACCAATGGCATATGAAGAAACCGTTGGCTGCAGAATAGGCACTCACCGCGTTGAGCGTGACATGACCGAAAACCAGTTGGCCGTTGAAACCGTAAAAATACTAAAAACGGCTTTAAAGCCTGTTGACGGTGCGCGCGTAAGGAACTGGGAAATGAACAAAGAAACCGTCCCTGCAGAATATTTGGACGCGCTGGTGCATGTACTTATCACTGAAAATGACAACATTGCCAACAAAGAAAAAGCTATAAAAGAATTTTACCAGGCATATGAAAGATCAAAACTTGCTGCCAAAAAAGACAGGGTGGATTTTGGTGATTACCTTTTCCAGTTAAGGCAAAGCATCGGCACTGACGGCATAGCGGAAAGGACGCTGGCAGAGAGCATCAATAAAGCACCGCGAATAAGCATAGACGAACCTCTTGCAAGCATAGATAAACACCTGATATTAAAAATTCAGGCAAATGAACATAAACCTTCAAAAGGCCTTGCGCTTGCCATACTTAAGGCACTTAGCCAGAAGCAGGAAATTCCGTATTCAAACATAGAAGACATTCTAAAAACCCTTGATAGAACCGGCAAAACCACTTTTGCATCTAACGTAAGATCAAGAGTTCAGCATGGCGGCTTTTCAGTTGTTGACTCTTCAGTTGAACTGCAGGATTTGAGGATCGAGATACTTGCCATCCTTGGCAACCCTTCAATTGCCCAGATCGCACGAACCACACAAACTTCTGACACGCAGATAGGACGCCTGCTTGGCACAACGCAAACATACCTGCCTGACATGACCACAGAAGTTATGGAAACCTACATTACCGCCATTACAAAGAACGCAGGTAAGTTCGGTGTAAAAGGCGCTGACAAAGAAAAGTTAAAGGAAAAGCTGGAGGAACTTAAATATCTTATCCATGACCTTCGCGGCACATCTTTAGAAAGACCTAAAAAACCTGAGCCTGCTCCGGCAACTCCGGTTACAGCGCCTATTATTTCGGCAGCTCCTGCACCGCAGCCGCCCGCATCTTCCACGCCAATACCAAAACCCGCACCTGCAAAAGCAGCACCAGCGGCGGCGGCAGAAGCAGCACCAGCGGCGGCAGAAGCAGATCCTAAACCGGCAGCAGGCGGAACGACGGCAGCTGAGGCAGCGCCAGCGGGCGAAACACCGGCAGAAGCTGCGGCTGATGAAACCAAAAAAGATGAAGCCAAAAAACCTGCAGCCGCGCCTGCAATCTGGACAACGCTTGACAGCGCAGGGGCAGATGCAGCCATTAAAAAGATCAACCATCTTGTTTCCAGTTACAAACAAAATGGTGCCGTGGAGCATGTAAATTACCAGCTACAGGAAATGCGCGCCGTATTAAAACAGCTGCTTGTCGCAAAAGACCCAGTAGTAACTTTCAGGGGAATGAGCGAAACGCTTACCCAGTACAAACCCGGTGACATCACCCTTGTTATGGAAGGCAGCAAAAGCGCCGGAGATTACAGCGCAATACCGCCTGAGCCATTCCCGTTAAGTGCTTGCGAAGACATTATCACCAGCTTTAAAGGTGCTTTCTGCGGAAGAAAGATCAGGCTGACCCCTGCTCCGGCACAGCCCGAACCTATGAACAATGCCCTGAACGAGGCATTCACAAAAGGTTCTGCGCATTTACTTGAGCTGATAAAGAGTAAGCGCCAGCACCTTGCGCAACAGCTTCAGCAACAACTATGATAAAATAAGAGCATGAAGAAACCTTAATCCAAGGCCTCGCCTATGACAGAAAATGAACTTACCATGGCAGAGAAAAACGCGGCAGGCAAGCTGACATCATTTTGCTTCAAGGATGATGCCGTGCTTGCACTTGTTGCTGCGCATGTACGTCTTAAAACAGAAATGTATCCCGATGGCACAACAAGCGATATATATTGTTTGAAGCTGACATTGACGTTATATCCCGCGCTAAGGCCAGGGCAAGATCATATTCCGAATTCTTTAAAAATTCAGACGATCTAAATTTTAGCAATGCTGCAATTAATCAGACTTCTGCCAATGTATTACTGGGAACACAATCTCTTGAAAAAGTTATGAGCAACAAAAAACTTTATAACGAGATCATGGATACCGGATATACAAACAACACAAACCCGACAGAAAAAAGCGGCGCTGCCGTTCAGGAAAAACGCAATGAGATGCTGGCAGACCTGAAGAAAGAACTCGGCAAATATGATTTTGGCAAAGATCCTAGAGTTCTTGAAGGCCTTACTGCCGTTATGGACAAAATATTTGAACAACATATAGGCGAAAAAATAAAAGGCGCATCTAAGGCCGCTAGCACAAGCGCTTCGGTTAACCCTGCACAGCTACCAAACCCTAAAAACAGCAAAACAAACCATATTGGCTAGTAACTTGCAGCTATAAAACCTCAAGCCAAATTTATTATTGGCCGCATGTAACGCATTAGATTACAAAAATTTGCCATCTTGCAAAAGCATGGTAAGAGTTTTTGCATGAGATCATTTCTGCGCGCTCTTTTAATTGCTGCAATCACTTTTGCCCCATCGCTTGCTTTTGCGGCCGCACCGGGCAACGTAGCCATAAATATTGGCGGGCAGGAAAGTTTTACCGGCAACCTTATCCAAATGGTTGCGCTTATCTCCATTCTTTCCCTTGCGCCGGGCATATTGGTAATGGTAACCAGCTTTACGCGTATTGTGGTCGTCCTTTCGCTCCTGCGTTCGGCAATCGGTACACAGCAAACCCCGCCAAACATGGTACTTATCTCCCTTGCCATGTTCCTGACTATGTTCATCATGCAACCTACTTTCAACGAGGCTTACGATGTTGCCATCAAACCTTTGATGGAAGAGCAGATATCTGAGCAGGAAGCATATGAAAAAGGCATAGTGCCGTTCAAAATGTTCATGATAAAGCACACGCGCGGCAAAGACCTTGAGCTGTTCCTTAGCCTTTCAAAAGAGCCTAAGCCCGAGCGCGCGCAAGATACCCCTGCCCGCGTGCTTATCCCTGCTTTCATGATATCGGAGCTTAAACGTGCGTTCGAGATAGGGTTTTTACTGTTCATCCCATTCCTGATAATAGACATGCTGGTGGCTTCCATCCTTATGGCAATGGGTATGATGATGCTACCGCCGGTGGTGGTTTCCCTGCCGTTCAAGCTGGTGTTCTTTGTACTGGTAGACGGCTGGTTCTTAGTTGCGGGCAGCCTGATACAGAGTTACAGTTGATTAGCAACGTATAATGTATATAACCCTGTAGTATGAGTGAATTAGCAGTTATTATATTAGCCGCGGGCAAAGGCACGCGCATGAAATCCGAAACGCCGAAGGTGCTTCATAAAATTGCAGGTAAAAGCCTGCTTTGGCACGTACTTGGCACGGCAAAAAAACTTGAGGCTTCCAAAACCGTTGTTGTGGTTGCGCCAAATATGCCTGAGGTTGAGGCAGCCTGCGAAGGTTGTGAGATAGCTATACAGCAAGAGCAGCTTGGCACTGGGCATGCGGTAAAATCCGGCCTTAGCAAGCTTGAGGGCTTTGAAGGCAATGTAGTTATTTTATACGGTGATTGCCCGCTTATTGAGGCAGAAACCCTTAAAACACTCATAGGCCGCCATAAGCCCGGCAATATTTCCATGCTCGGCTTTTTTGCGGCAGACCCTACAGGTTACGGCAGGCTGGTTACGCGCCGTAATTTAGTTTCCGAGATAGTTGAACAGCGCGATGCAAACCCTTACCAGCAGCGTATCCGCCTATGCAATAGCGGCATTTTTGTTCTGGAGGCAAAGCTCCTTGCAAGCCTGCTTGAAAAAATCCAAACCAACAACTCGCAGAAGGAATATTACCAGACGGATATAGTTAAAAATTACAATAAAGAGAAGAAAAAAACAAATTATCAAACATCTAAAAAAGAATAATATA
>CAYVII010000110.1:0-5400 GCA_964451475.1 uncultured Rickettsiales bacterium | reverse complement strand
ATTTTCATTAATTTCCACCCCTCTTTATGATTGTTCTTAATTAAACATATTAACTAATGATTATATGAAAGTTAAGTTATTTTAATAAAATGGCGCATTTTCTTGTATTGTAATGTTCTGAAATATATATGAAAAATTTGTAAAACTTGATTTTTCTTAACTGATATGCTAGTTTCTGCGCGTAAAAATAAATGAGGGAAATATGGTATCTCCAACAGAAAATATTAAAGGTAAAGTTATAACTGATGCAGTTGCAGAAGCTGCGTATGTACTGGTGCATAATTGTACGGCAATTGAAATGGATGTTCATACAAGGCAGGTTGCTTTAGGAGTTCCTGAAGATCTGAGAGTGAAATTCCCCGAAAAATGGTGGGAACAGGATTCTGCAAGAAGCGGCAATGTAAAGATTTTGGCACATAATAATTCTCATGTAAGGCATGCGTTTGAAGAAATGGGCGTGAAAGAAGCTGATCTGTTAAAGGCAGGTATATTGGCAAGTAACGGTACGCTTTATTATGACCTGAAGCAGATACTTGCTGCGAGTAAAATATATCAGCAGAAAAATGCCGATGTTTTAAAAGCTGAAGAACAGGCGGTTGCTGAAAGATTTGCTGCTGCGCAGGCAAAAGAATCTGAAGTCGCAAATGATGAAACGGTAACGCTTGCTACAAGAACGATTGCTTCGAAGCGTAATAACAGAACATGGATTGATAGATTAGCACCTGAAGGCGGCATTTATAACCAGTGGGTTAATTTGCGTGACATGGGCGATGAAGCAATTGCAAGAGGTGCAGTGGCTACATGGAAAGTGATAGTTAACCCAAGGCAAGCTCTTAGTGTTCTGCTGAGTGGCGGTAATAGTTCTTTGGCAAGTAAAGCTGAAGCTGCGGTGCATGACGGCAGCGCGGGACGTAACTAGAGCTGCTCTATTGCTTTAGCACCGCCTTTGTTGGCGAATTCCACCAGTGATGTTTTATCAAGGATGCTTGAGGTTGTTTCGCGCACCTCTGCCATAAGGGCACGCAGGTTGCAGGCAACTTCATCATTACAGTCATCACATTTTTTGTAATTGGTAACCGATGCGCAGGCCAGAAGTGCAATAGGGCCTTCAAATTTGCGGATGATAGTACCTATTTTAATTTTTGCCGGGTCTTCCACCAGATAATATCCGCCGCCTTTGCCGCGTTTACTATCAATCACGCCGGTCTTTTTAAGATCAAGCATTATCAGCTCTAAAAATTTCTGGGGAATATTTTCATTTTTCGCAATATCATAAATATGAACAGGGCGCTGCGATTTATCTTTATAAACCGCAAGCAAAGCCTTTAGCGCATATTTTGTACGGTTGCTTAGCATACTGATTTAGTAGGGTAATTGCTAAAATAAGTCAAGGTTTCTAGTATTTACAGTTATTTAACCAAAGTTTGAAAAAATTATTCAATAAAAAAAGGGAAGATAATGACTATATTATTGATTATTCTGGTTTTAGTTGCGGTTGTTGGCCTGTGGCTGGTAGCTATTTATAACAAACTGGTTGCTAAAAGGCAGATGGTAAAAGAGGGTTGGAGCGGTATTGACGTGCAGCTTAAACGCCGAGTTGACCTTGTGCCTAACCTTGTTGAAACGGTTAAAGGTTATATGGCGCATGAGGCATCAACGCTTGAAAATGTTACTGCTATGCGTGCAAAAGCAAAAGATGCGGAAGGGGCTGATCCTGCGCTGCGTGCAAAAGCTGAGGGTGCGCTTTCTGCTGCGCTGGCAAATTTTTTTGCGGTAGCAGAAAATTACCCTGACCTGAAAGCGAGCGGTAATTTTGCAGACCTGCAAAAATCACTTTCAGATATTGAAAATGAGATCCAGCTTTCGCGCCGTTATTATAACGGTGCGGTGCGTGATATGAATACGCTGGTTCAAAGCTTTCCGAGTAATCTTGTTGCAAACAGCTTCAAATTTGAAGAAGAGGAATATTTTGAGCTTGAAAATGCTGCCGACCGTAATGCGCCTAAAGTAAGTTTCTAAAATGAAAAAGCTGGTTTGCTTCTTTTTATGGCTATTATTGCTTGGGGCGAATGCGCGGGCGGAAGAGCGCATTACCAATTTTGTTAGTAATGTTATTGTAAACAAAGATGCCAGCCTTTTAGTTATTGAAGAAATTACGGTTGTTGCCGAAGGTAACCATATAAAACGCGGTATATACCGTGACTTCCCTACGAAGTATAAAATGACCGACGGCAGCAAACGTAAAGTTGGGTTTGAAGTGCTTGAAGTTATGCGTGACGGCCAGCAGGAAAACTTCCATATAGAAGATAGAGGCAGGGGTTGGAAGCGCGTTTATATTGGTAATAAGAATATTTATCTTAGCCAGGGCACATACACATATACTATAAAATATAAAACCGACCGCCAGATACGTTACTTCAATAATTATGACGAAGTGTACTGGAATGCAACGGGTGACCAATGGTCTTTCCCTATAGAAAGGGCGGAGGCGCGCATAACCCTGCCGCAAGGTACGCCGCTGTTGCTTAGCGCGGCATATACGGGCAAGCGCGGTTCAAAGGATAACGATGTTTCGGTTTTAAGTTTTGAGTCTGCAAAATATTTTACCACTACCCGCAGGCTTGAAGCGGGCGAGGGGCTTACGGTTGCGGTTTCATTCCCTAAAAATGTTGTAGCGCCTGAGAAAAGCGCGTTTTTTAGTGATAATGCCGGGATAATTGCAATAGTGCTGAGTATTATAGCCGTGACAATATATTACGTTATTGCATGGTATAAAGTTGGTATAGACCCTGAAAAACGCACGGTCATACCTTTGTTTCAGCCGCCTAAGGGTTTTTCGGCGGGATTATGCGGCTATTTGAGCAAGCAGGGTTTTGGTTTTGGCGGCCATGATACGGAGTCATTCTCTGCCACTGTAATTAGCCTTGCAGTCAAAGATTATATAAAGATCGAGAAAATAGCAGATAACAATTTTTTCCTGATGCGCCCCGCACATATGTACAAGCTGATAAAGCTTAAAGATTTTAGTGATGGCGGGCTTTCAAAAGATGAACTTGCGGTTGCCAACGGGATATTCACGTTTGGTGCAGAGTCAGTTGTGATAGGCAAAAAAGATGATACTAAGGTAAGAGATGCGCTAGCGGCCTATAAAAAGCAGATATCATCTGAAGTAAAAGGGCAGTATCTGAACTTCAATAGCTTTTATTTAGTTATAGGCATATTACTGACGCTGTTTTGTATAATGCTAATAATTGCCTTTTCTGATGAAGAGATATTAAAAGCTATTGTTATGATCACAGCTATAATGATGCCGCTGTTTAGTGTGTTGTTTGGAATAACTTCCTTGATAAAAAGCAAAGCGCGGCTGATCCCTGTAACGATGGCTCTTGGCGTAGTGCTGGTTATAGCATTTGTTTTTACTAAAGAATATGCAGATATTGTGTTCTCCGTTGCAGGTACAGTTGTGCTTATGGGTATCAACTTTTTATTTGCCGTATTGCTTAAAGCGCCAACGCAAATGGGGCAGCTGGTATCGGAGCAGATAGAAGGTTTTAAAATGTTCTTGACTGTAGCAGAAGAAAAGAGGCTGGAAAGTTATTATCCGCCGGATGTTACGCCGCAAGTATTTGAAAAATACCTGCCATATGCAATGGCTCTTGGAGTTTCTAATGAATGGGGGGCAAAATTTGCATCTTATATGGCTGCCGCAAGCATTGCCGCGTATACGCCGCATTGGTATGTGGGTGATAGTTTTAGTCCCGACAGTATAGGTTCTTTAGGTGAAAGCATAACAGGCGGCCTTACGGAGTCTTTATCAGTATCCAGCTCAGATAGCGGCAGCGGCGGCGGAGGTTTTTCAGGCGGCGGCGGAGGAGGTGGTGGTGGCGGTGGCTGGTAATTATTTCTTGGCTGCTTTTTTGCCCGCATGTTTTTCAGGAGCTTCAACCCTTTGCTCCATTTTGCTTTCAACAACATAAGCTTTCAGCAATTGAGAGGTCATTGCCTTAGGGGTCATTGGTTCTAAACCTTTGCCGATATTTGAGGTTGCACTGAAATTTGCGAAGGTAAGGTCATTATCAAGCGCTGCCGCGATCATGCCGCCAAAGCGTTTTGCCGAGTCAACCTTAGTGATTATAATGCGTTTTACGCCAAGCTGCTTCAGGTTGCGGGCAAGGTCAACCGCTTCATCGGCATCACCGCCTGCCTGCAATACGAATATCGGCTCAATATCACCTGCTTCCAGAAGTTCTTTCAGCAGGTCAACATCGCGGCTATCGTAAGGGTTCGCACCTGCTGAATCTATAAGGGTAATTTCATTTTCTTTGCCGTGCAGCGCTTCCATAAGTTGTTTAGGGTTGCGTGCCACTTTCATTTCAACTTCCAGCAAGCGGCAGAAATTTTTAAGCTGTTCAACACCGCCGGCGCGTTTGATATCGGTAGTGATAACATTCACTTTGCGGCCGTAATATTTTGCTTCGGTCGCCATTTTTGCAATTGAAGCGGTCTTTCCAATACCCGGCATGCCAAGAACAAGAATTGGTTTGTTCTGGGTGAACTTGAGCGGCTCAAACTTGAAAGTGCGGATAGCTATCATCTCAAGGGCAGAGTTCACATTCGCGAAGTTAACGTTATCAAGGTTCTTTAGCAGTTTTGCGTGGTATTTTTCCGGGACGTTATGAAAGCGGAAAAGTTCTTCTATCTTTTCGCGGTAATTATTCTTCACCGCAGTTTTACGGATATTGCTTGCGGGCACTGCCTCGCGCACCATATCTTTTATTGAAATTGGCTCAAACTCGGCCTCAGCCGGACGGAACGGTAAATATTTAAGTAGTGCCTGCAGACCCATTTTCATCTCCTATGAAATTAGCGTTTCGCTAATTCGGGCACCAAAGGAGTGGTTACTGTGCTTTCCTGTGGAACCTGAAGTAATATATCAATAATAGCGCTACACCAAGGCAGTACCAAGTTATTGCGTATGTTAGGTGCTCGTTATACAGCTTTATTTCCTTAGGTAGTGCGTAAGGGTAACTATTTGGCGCTTCGTTGCTTGCAAGTTCAATGTAAAAGCCGGGGTTTGGCGCTTTTATATGCGGGTACATTGCCTCAATATCGGCAAAGAACCAAAGGTTGTTGGCGGGCTGGTTATCCATAGTTATATGGCGGCTTAGGAAGTTGCGAACCTGATTTTTGCGGATAATGCCTGTAACTGTTTGTGTACCTTCGGGTTTACTGTAAGCTTCTTCATACTTAGCCCAGCCGCGGTTGATAAGCAGCACGCCTTTTTCAGTGTTCATTGGGGTGATGATATGAATGCCCGGTTTGCCGTTGTAGGGGCGGCCGATTATTTGCATTTCCTTTGCGTGGTCATATGTGCCTGTAACGGTGATAAGGCGGTATTCA
>CAYVII010000109.1:0-5412 GCA_964451475.1 uncultured Rickettsiales bacterium | reverse complement strand
AAAGGTATCAGCCACGCAAAACGCAGATCAACCAGCAATGAGTTGGATATCCAGTACAGCCCAAAAATAAAATAGCCAAAACCAAACCACCAGGCTGTCCAGAAAGCTTGCCTGCCCGTTTCAGCGCGTTGCAGCTTTATAAAAAAATACGGGAATGAGAAAAACAGCACAGGGAACAAATAAAATGGCGCAAGCGCCAGATCCATAAGTGCGCCGGCAAAAAATAATGGCAGGTATTTTCTCATAATATAAATTTAAGCGCTTCCGCCAGCTTTTCAATTTCTTCTTTCGTATGCTTTGCCGTAACCGTTATTCTAAGGCGTGCCTTGCCTTTTGGCACCGTCGGCGTACGTATCGCATTAACCAGAATATTTTTTTCCCTAAGATGAGCCTCAGCCTCCAGAGCCGTCGCTTCATCACCTATTATTATAGGTATGATCGCAGAATCAGAGCCAAGCAACTTCGCATTCTCAAGCGTTTTTAAATATAATTTCTCTTTCTGGGCAATTTCCAAAGCCTTAATTGCCGCACCCAGAGCCGCAGGCGGCAATGCCGTTGAATAAATCAAACTCCGCGCCGATGACTTTATATAATCAATGAACTGCCTGCTGCCGCAAACATAAGCGCCGTAACTACCAAGTGCTTTAGACATAGTACCCACATAAATTTCCGCCTCAGGGTAACCGGGGCCATATAACGAATGCGCCCCGTCCAGCATAAGGGGCGATATCAGTATGTTCGGCGCTTTATCACCGTCCATGGAAAATATCTCTTCCGTTATAACCAGTTTGGTCTTTTCAGTTATGCGGCGCTGCAGATCCTCAACATCATTATGCGCAAACCTTACAAGATCAGCACCGCTTAAACGCACACCGTCAATAATTGATGCATGCGCCAGCTTATCGGTAACCACCTCATCACCCTCACCGGCAAAAGCCTGAATTACCCCTAAATTGGCCATATATCCGCTGCCAAACACGCAAGCCGCCTCATAACCTTTATATGCCGCTATCTTTTCCTCAAATTCATCATGCAGCGCATAATTACCGCCCGCTAAACGGCTTGCCCCACTGCCTGCCCCATATTTTTCAGTTGCTTTCACGGCAGCCTCAATAACCGCAGGGTGGGTGCGCAAGCCAAGGTAATCATTTGAAGTAAAATTTAAAAACCCCTCTTTAGCCGCATCTTTGGGCCGGCGGTAAAGGTTTTTTGCTTTGAGTTCTTCTATCTTTTGCTGTAAGTAAGCTTCCATGCAGAATATTCGTAATAATTGGCAGTTAGAGGAAGTTATAGATTTATTCTCCCTTCCCTTCAATGACCTTGTTTTCAAGGCAGCTAGCCTTCACCGTGAATTCCATGACGCCAACAAGGTTCAGGTCAGCACGCTAATGAGCATAAAAACCGGCGGCTGCGCCGAAGATTGCAAATATTGCCCGCAAAGCGCAAGCTACAGCACGAGCGTAAAAGCCGGCAAACTAAGCCCGCTTGAAGAAGTAAAACAGGAAGCCGCAAAAGCCAAAGCCGCCGGCGCCACCCGCTTTTGCATGGGCGCTGCATGGCGCGAACCTAAAGAGCGTGACCTTGATAATGTTATCGATATGATCAAAGCGGTAAAAGACCTTGGCCTTGAATCCTGCGCAACCCTTGGCATGCTAAAACCTGAACAGGCGCGAAGACTGGCTGATTCAGGCCTTGATTATTATAATCATAATATTGATACCTCACCTGAATATTACGGAAATATCATTACCACCCGCACATTCGAAGACCGCCTTGATACACTTGAGAATGTTCGTAAAGCAGGCATGAAAACATGCTGCGGCGGAATAGTTGGCATGGGCGAAACTACAAAAGACCGTGCCTCAATGCTGCTAACACTCGCCAACATGGAAAAACACCCTGAGTCAGTTCCAATCAATATGCTTGTAAAAGTAAAAGGCACCCCGTTCGATAACAACCAGACTGTTGACCCGCTGGATTTCGTGCGTACCATAGCAGTTGCCCGCATTTTAATGCCAACTTCATCAGTGCGTCTTTCCGCCGGCCGCGAAGGCATGACAGAAGAACTGCAAGCCCTATGCTTCTTATCCGGCGCCAACAGCATCTTCTACGGTGAAAAACTCCTTACCACCCCAAACCCGGAAGTGAATGAAGACAAAGAACTATTCGGCAAACTTGGCATTACCGCGGCGTGAAGTACGCATTGCCGCTATTGATCATCCTAACCGCCTGCGACCCGGGATATACAACTTCATTCCTTGTAAAAAATGCTTCTGACGCTGAAAGCCAGAAGATTTCACAAATAGCGCAGCAGCTACGTAGCAACGAAGATTGCGATTACACTAAAACCGCTTGCGGCCGCTGGTTCAATATCCGCTACCAAAGCCCCAATATTATTACTGCCAGTGAATTCCCCTCAGGCTTCTTTGGCTTTTCCAATAAAGCACAGCCGCAGGTGAATTTACTGAGGCAGGAACTTTACAATAATTTCGGCCACGGACGCATAGAGGAAGTGGAATAACTACTTGAACAGGTTGTTGATAGCGTCACCGAATACGCCCATATACCACATCAGACCTGCACTAAAGGTTGTCATGAACACAAACAGCGCAATTAAAATTTGCGCAGGCATTATCACGAAATAAACCTGGAAGGCAGGCATCAGCCTTGCAAGTAAACCCGATGCAAGGTTAACCAACGTACCCACAATTATCATGGGCATAGAAAGCTGGAAGCCAATCAGGAACGCTTTTGAAACTGTTTTCACCATCATCTCTGCAAAACCTGCAAAAGGTATGGTTGAAACGGGCGGAAACGACCCATAACTTTCTACCATAGCAATTATCATTACATGATGTATGCCTGTTGCAAATATCAGCACCATTACCATTATATCCATAAATGCGCCAAAGACTGAGCTTTGCGAACCCTGGTTAGGGTCAAACAAACTTGCCTGCGCAAGTGATGACTGCATGGAAATTATCATGCCCGCCACATGTATGGCAGAGCCAAGAACCTTGGCAATAAGTCCTATCATTAAACCTATTATGATCTCTGATATCGCGTAGCCCGCAAGCAGCATGGCATTGCCCGGCATAGCGGGTATATTCTCAACCAGCGGAGTTATAATGGCAGAGAAAGCGAGCGCAAGGAACAATCTTGACCTTACGGGTATGTAGCTTGCGCCCAGCCCCGGAAGCAGCATAACGCACGAACCTATACGGCAAAACACCATAATGAAGCCGTAAACTTCGTTTGTCAGTAATTCCTGAAACGTCATCTTGCTTTCATTTTAAAAAATTGATCCATTTTCTCAATTATCTTTCCGGTATCATAACCGTTCACATGGTCGGCATTGGGGAAGATAAGGCTGTCAAAACGCGCGTATACCAGCGCGTCGGCAAGCTGTTTCGCGCCGCTGAAAGGCGTTAAATTGTCCATGCCGCCCTGCACTATCAGCACAGGTTCGTTAACAAGTTTGGCAATAGCCAGTGAATTATAATTATCCTTCATCATGCCAAGTTTTTTTATCGGGAAGTAAGGGTAAAGCGGCTGTGCAACATCTTCCATGGCAGTATAAGGTGATTGCAGAACAACCCCTCCAACCTGATATTCAGTTGCCATTTTTACCGCAACGCCCGTTCCAAGTGAACGGCCAAACAATATTATTTTATTCGCAGGCGTACGTGTCATGGCATAATTTACAGCCGCGCGCGCATCAGCATATATTCCCTCTTCCGAAGGGTACAGGTCGGAAAGGCCATAGCCTCTGTATTCCATTGCAAATACATTATAACCCGCCTGCGTGAACTGCCTTAATATATGGGAAGTCTCAGGCACCGTCTCTGCATTTCCATGGAAGTAGATCACCATCGGGTTATTTGCATTGCTCACATGCAGCCAGCCGTAAACCTTTGCACCGTCAGCCGCCTTAAGCGGAATCATTGTAAACTCTTTAAGAGCAAGTCCGGCCGAAGCGCTGTTATATCTTTTCGGGTGATACATGATGTCACGCTGAAAGAAATATAAAAGGCCAAGCAATATTACGTAAATGATAAAAATAGCGAACAACAGGCGCTTTATCATTTAGTTATCTCCATTTTTATCGGACCTTCGGCTTTACCGTGAATGAACTGCTCAACATACTCATTACCGCTGTTATCAACATCTTTTGCAGCGCCGTGCCATATTATCTTGCCTTTATATATCATTGCGATGTTATGACCGATTTTACGCGCAGAGTGCATATCGTGCGTAATAGTAATGGTAGTTGCGCCAAGCTCGCGGCTGCATTTAACAATCAGGTCGTTAATTACATCGGCCATTATCGGGTCAAGGCCAGTTGTCGGCTCATCAAAGAAAATTATCTCTGGATTTGCGGCAATAGCACGCGCAAGCGCAACACGTTTTTGCATACCTCCTGAAAGCTCAACAGGGTGCAAATTCGCAACCTCGGCACCAAGTCCAACCTGGGAAAGTTTTTTGATCGCAAGCTCCTTTCCCTCTTTCTTAGAAAGACGGTCACGGTTCATTAGCCTGAACGCAATATTTTCCCATACGGTAAGCGAGTCAAATAAGGCACCGCCCTGAAACAGCATCCCGAATTTTGAAAGATATTTCTCATTTTCAGAACGGCTCATTTTTGTAACTTCATTGCCATCAACAACAATTTTGCCGCTATCCGGCTTGATAAGCCCCAAAATAGATTTAATAAGCACAGATTTACCCGTACCCGAACCACCGATGATAACAAGCGATTCGCCCTTTTTGACATCAAGGCCAACACCGTCAAGCACATGCTTATGCCCAAATGATTTGTGCAGGTTCTCAACTTTGATCTTTGTTGGGTTACTATCTGGCAAAGAACAGCTCCGTAATTAAATAGTTTGAAAGCAGAAGAAGCATAGAGGCAGAAACTACCGCATTGGTAGTTGCCGCGCCAACACCCTGCGCGCCGCCTTTGGAGTGGAAGCCGTTATAGCAGCCCATAATGGCGATTATAAAACCAAACACCGCAGCTTTAACAAGACCACTGAACACATCATAGAACTCAAGGAAGTCCACCGTATTTTTAAGATAGATACCAGAATTAAACCCAAGCTTATGAATGCTAACAAGATAACCGCCGTAAACGCCGATTATATCTGCGATAAGCACAAGGCAAGGCAGCATAAGCACCGCCGCCACAAGACGCGGAACAATAAGGTAGCGTATAGGGTTGGTAGACAAAGTCGTAAGCGCGTCAATTTGTTCGGTCACGCGCATAGTGCCAATTTCCGCCGCCATTGCAGCGCCAACGCGGCCTGCAACCATAAGCCCTGCCAGAACAGGCCCAAGCTCACGGCAAATAGAAAGTACCACCACGTTAGGAATTGCCGATTCCGCCGAAAACCGTGAAAAGCCCGAATAGCT